>NZ_RZPQ01000424.1:0-5108 GCF_003999135.1 Mesorhizobium sp. M7A.F.Ca.CA.004.06.1.1
TGTTGGAAATCCGGCCGATCTCGCTCTTCGGCACCAGGCGCGGCATCATCGAATCGTTGAACACGGTCGAAAACTCCGCCGCCACCGACGCCAGCGAAAAGAACAGCACGACCAGGAAAAGGTTCGAACCGGGGGCCGCGAACCAAAGCATGCAAAGGCAGGTGACCTTGACCGCGGCAAAGAATGCGATCCACGGCTTGCGCGGTCCGGTCTGGTCGGCGATCGAGCCGAGTATCGGCGACAGCACTGCAATGACAAGGCCGGCCGCAGCAATGCCGTAGCCCCAGGCCGCCTGCCCGGTTTCCGGATCGCTCGCCATCCGCGACACGAAATAAGGCCCGAAGATGAAGGTGGTGACGACGGTGAAGAACGGCTGCGCCGCCCAGTCGAACAACATCCATCCCCAGATGCCGCGCCCGGACGCACGCTGCACTGTTTCTACCGTCATGATGATCCCCCGGCACCGGTTCCGTGTCGGGCGCCATGTCTGCATGTTTCATGCGCTCATGCAATGAACCAAGCTTGGTGTGCCGTCCCTTGCCCCTGCCGCGCGTTCACTGTTCGAAAGCCAAGCAATTGGCTTTCGTCCGCGACGCGGACCAAGCCCTTATTTTTTCTCGTGAGGGAAGTCGGACCGAAGGTCTGGCGCCGCCCTCCACCCCCTGCTTCGCGGCGATTGCCGCCGGCGCGAATTTCTTGATTATTAAGTTGACTCTTTTTGTCCGGTTTGACTAATTGCGCTCGCGCAGGGCCGGAAAGTCGCCGGTCGAACGGCTCGATATGGTCTGACAGGGAATAAGAGATGACGATTGGTCGACAGGCATTGCCGCGCACTCAGGTAAGGCGATTGATTGCGAGCAGTGCCTTGATAGCGGCATCTTTTGGAGCGGTGGGGGCCGGCCGGGCCCAGGAGGTTTCGCCGGACGATGCAACTCAACTGGAAACCATCGTCGTCACCGGCAAGTCGGACCGCCTTGTCGGGCCCGATCAAACGATCGTCGCCGAGGATACGGCGACCGCCACCAAGACCGATACGCCGATCGTCGACGTTCCCGCCTCGGTTTCAGTGGTAACCCAGAAGGAACTGGAGGCGCGCCATGTCGAAAGCCTGCAGCAGGCCGTGGCCTACACATCCAGCGTCCTCACCGACGAGTTCGGCAACGATGACCGATACGACTATATTCGCATCCGCGGTTTCGACCAGACATCGCTCGGTACCTATCGCGATGGTCTCACGGCGCGCATCCCCGCCTGGTTCACGGCCAGCCGTCTCGAGCCTTACGGACTTCAGCGCGTGGAGGTCCTGAAGGGATCGACATCGACGCTTTTTGGTCTCAACGGCCCTGGCGGGCTGGTCAATGCCATCACCAAGCGGCCGCTGGACCAGAAGCAGGGGGAGATTTACACGTCCTATGGCGACGGTACCAAGGAGGTTGGCGTTGATTTTGGCGGGCCAATCGACCCCGATGGCGTGTGGACCTATCGGCTCACAGGGCTGGCCAAGGATGGCGATCAAGGATGGGATTATTCCAACGACGATCGGCTTTACATCGCGCCCGCGTTGACCATCAAGCCCGAGGAAGGAACGTCGCTCACCATCCTGACTGACTATTACAAGCGAGATGGCACAGGCGCACGCGGCACCCCGGCTGGCGGCAATATCGACATCGGCACATTCCTGGGCGAGCCGGATTTCAACCGCTTCAACACGGAGCAGGTCGATATCGGCTACCAGTTCGAGCACGAGTTCAACGAGAACCTCACCTTGCGCTCCAATGCCCGCTACACGCATTTGAGCCTCGACTACGCCGAGGTCTACGGCGCGTCGCTTGACCCCACGGCGGACCGCACGGCATTTTCCGTCGATGGCCTGTCCAACCGCTATGCCTTCGACAATCAGTTGCAATACGATACGGGCTGGGGCGGGATCGACAGCAAGACGCTTGTCGGCGTCGACTACGCCAACGACAACACCCGTGAAAACATTCTCTTCGGCACCGCCGGTCCCATCGACATCGACAATCCGGCCTATTGCGGTCTGTCCTGCATCAATCTCGGCCCCTACGTGAACTGGCGGGTCAAGCAACAGGCAGTCGGTGTCTATGCCCAGGAGCAATTGACGTTTGACGACCGCTGGATCGTCACCCTGGGTGGGCGCTGGGACCGCGTGCATACGACGGCGGACTATCTCGACTCGGGAACGCAGGACGACGACACGGCATCCGCCTTCACCAAGCGCGCCGGCCTGACCTACAAATTCACTCCGAACCTCGCGGTCTACGCCAACTATTCGGAAAGCTTCCAGCCGCTCGTGGCGCCAAGCGGCAACGGATATGCGGTCTCGGGTTCGCTGAAGCCTCAAGAGGGCAGGCAGTATGAGGCAGGTATCAAGTACAAGCCCGACGGCTTCGACGGCCTGTTCACGGCCGCGGTCTTCGACCTTACCCAAACCAATGTTCCCACCTATGTCACGCCTGTTGTCCAGCAGCAGATCGGCAAGGTTGGCGTCCGCGGCATCGAACTCGAGGGCAAGGCCGCCATTGCGGAAAACCTGAACCTGACGCTTGCCTATTCCTACTGGGATGCCGAGATCCTGGAAGACGGTATTGGAGGAAATGCCGGCAATCGGCCGCAGCGTGTCCCTCGCCACCTGGCTTCGGCCTGGGTTGATTATACGCTACCCGAGGAGGGACGGCGTGGCGACCTGACCATCGGCGGAGGCGTGCGCTATATCGGACAAACCTACGGGGATGACGCGAACACGACTTCGATTGGCGGCTACGCACTGGTGGATGCGGCGATCAGCTACAAGATGACCAAGGACGTGACGTTGGCCCTGAACGCAACGAACCTGTTCGACCGGAAGTATTTGACAACCAGCTATTACGGAACCGAATTTTACGGCGACCGGCTGAAGATCGTCGGCACGCTCAAACATTCCTGGTGAGCTTTTTGAACGCCGGTTTCGAAGCGGATGGCATTCGAAAAGAGCCACACGCATCCGGTAATGCGTGTGGTGATCGTCGGCGGTTCACATCCCCGTCAGATCGCTCATCAGCCCCGACGCCACCGACAGCCGCGACACGGTGATGTCGCCGCCCTCGGTCAGCGCCTGCAGCCGCTCGCGGATGCGCGCCACCCGCTCGCCGCCGGCGTCCAGCCAGGCAACCACCGGATCGGCCGTCTTGGCGTGGCCGGTGAGTGCCGCCACCGCGATGCCGCGCCGTGCCGCGCCGATCGTGTCGGTGGCGCGCGACAGTGCCAGCTGATCATAGTAGTCCGAAGGCGTGATCGAGCGTGCGGCGTCCTCGACACGCGGGATGCGGAAGGCATCGCTGACGGCGAAGAACGCCTTGGCCGCGGCGACGATATCGGCGCCGGCGGTGCGCGCCGTCAGCGCGATGTCGGGGATAAGTTCCGCCACCTCGCTCAGCGCCAGTTGCCCGGCCAGCCCTTCCGGCGCGCCGCTCTTGAACAGCCCGTGCCGCTTCTCCTCGATGCGCTCGCGCGAGAAAGCCGGCAGCAGCGCAACGAGCTTCGGTTCCAGCGCCTTGCGTGCTTCCTGCAGCTCGGCGATGCGCTGGCCGAGGGGTGCCGTGCCGGCATCGTTCTTGAGATACCAGCCGCTGGTCACGTAGATCAGCCGGCTGACCATCTGATAGAGATCGAGCTGCACCTGGCCGTCGATCTGGTTGTCGAGCGCGTCGATCTCGCGATAGAGCGCCGGCAAGGCAAAACCGTCGCGCACCATCGCGAAGGTCCGCACCACGTCGGCGGCGGTGCGCCCCGTGGCTTCCTGCAGCCGGTTGACGAAGGACGGGCCGCCGCGATTGACCAGGTCGTTGGCGACGACCCGTGTGATGATCTCGCGGCGCAGCCGGTGGCCATGGATCTCTGTGGCGTATTTCTTCGCCATCCGGTCGGGAAAATAGCCCATCAGGTCGCGGTCGAAATGCGCGTCATCAGGCACGTCGCTGGCGACGATGTCGGAAAACAGCACGATCTTGGCATAGGCGAGCAGCACGCCGAGTTCGGCTCTCGTCAGCGGTTCGCCGCGCGCTTCGCGCTCGGCGAGCGCTGACGGCGACGGCAGCGTCTCCACAGTGCGGTCGAGCAGGCCACGCGCTTCCAGCGCCGTCATGAAGCGGCTCTGATGCGCGATGTCGGCGAGGCCGCGCTTGCGGGCGATCGAAAGCGCCAGCGTCTGCTGGTAGTTGTTCGACAGCACCAGCGAGCCGACCTCGTCGGTCATCTCGGCCAGCAGCTTGTTGCGTGCCGGGCGCGTCAACGACCCCTTGCGCATGGCGGATGCCAGCGCGATCTTGATGTTGACCTCGACGTCGGAACAGTTGACGCCGCCCGAATTGTCGATGGCGTCGGAATTGCAGCGGCCGCCATTCAGGCCGAACTCGATGCGCGCCCGCTGCGTGACGCCGAGATTGGCGCCCTCGCCGATCACTTTCGCCCGGACATCGAGCGCGGTGATGCGAATGGCATCGTTGGCGCGATCGCCGACTTCGGCGTTGGTTTCGGTCGATGCCCGCAAATAGGTGCCGATGCCGCCGAACCACAGGAGATCGACAGGGGCCTTGAGGATGGCGGTCATGATCTCGACCGGCGTGGCGGCGGTCTTGGCCAGGCCGATCGCCGCCGCCGCCGCCGCCGGCAAGGTGATCGATTTCTGGTTGCGCGAGACGATGATGCCGCCTTCCGACAGTTTCGTCTTGTCGTAGTCCTGCCAGCTCGAACGCGGCAGCGCGAACATGCGCTCGCGCTCGGCCATCGAGGCTGCCATGTCGGGATCGGGGTCGATAAAGATGTCGCGATGGTCGAAGGCGGCGATCAGCCGGGTTTTCGGCGACAAAAGCATCCCGTTGCCGAACACGTCGCCCGACATGTCGCCAACCCCGACGACCGTGAAGGACGAGGTCTGGATATCGCGGTTGATCTCGCGGAAATGCCGCTTGACCGCTTCCCAGGCGCCCTTGGCGGTGATGCCCATCTTTTTGTGGTCATAGCCGGCCGAGCCGCCGCTGGCGAAGGCGTCGTCGAGCCAGAAGCCGGGCTTCTCCGAGATCGCGTTGGCGGTGTCGGAGAAGGTCGCCGTG
>NZ_RZPQ01000425.1:0-5066 GCF_003999135.1 Mesorhizobium sp. M7A.F.Ca.CA.004.06.1.1
GCTTCATCTCGGTGGATTCGGCAAGCACCACCCGGCCGATACGGGTGTCCTTGAGGAAGCGATAGGTCCGGCGGTCGCGCCCCATGGCGACATGGCTGATGGCGTCGATCCACAGGCGCGGCTGCAAGCCGGACGAGACGACAAAGTCGAAATTGTCCATATCGGCCGGAACATCGGCAAAAACCGGTGCCAGTTCGGCGGCGAGCAGATCGAGACGCATGCGATGCGCCTCGCGCATGTCGACGACGACGTCGTCGCGGTCGGCGAAGGCATTTTTGACATCACGGATGGCATCGGACAGTTTCTTGGACTGGTCGATGGTCTTCTCGCCTGCTTCCTTCATCGGCGTCCGCCTCGTAGGTTTGGTTAACACCGGGTTAACACAGCCGCCGGCAAAATGCACTGGCGAGATCGACGGCCCCGGGGTGTCCAGGAAGGTTGTCGTGCGCGAAAAAGGTCAGCTGGCTGCGGCGGCGAATTTCTGGCGGTGTGGCCTGGCGCGACGATTGGTGTTGCGGCGAATGATCTCGGCAACAAGGTCGGGGGCTTCCTCAGCCAGCATATGGCCGGCCTCCAGCACGTGGTGCACGTGAAAATGCGCCGGCAGGTCATCCGCCTGGGTAAAGGGCAGCACCGCATCGCTGATTCCCCATGCCACCATCACCGGCATGTTCAGTCCATCGAGGCGATCGTGCGGGATGACGCCTTGCCGACCGTCCACGGTCATGGCGGCTGCGATCTCGACGAGCTTTTCGAGTTGGCCGGGTCGCCTGCGCATTTCCCAAAGGGTGTCCACCGTATGTTCGAGCGGCGGGGCTGATGGTCCCGACATGACGGCGAGGCAGGAGCGGATCTCGGACCGATCCGCGGCTTCGGCATAGCGGCGCAACAGCGGTCCATTGATTTCGGGGCCAAGGCCGCCCGGCGCCAGAAGCGTCAGCGAGGCTATCTTTTCGGGCTCGGCCAGCGCCATCAGCGCCGCCACGGCACCGCCCATCGAGTGGCCCACGAGATGAACGCGCTTCAGGCGGCGCTCCGAGAGATCGGCGAGCACGGCCTTGGCTGCCACCCTGGCGGGACCGGCGGCGGGAAAATCGAGCGACAACCCGTGCCCAGGCAGATCATAGGCCAGCGTATGCGTGGAAGGCGTCAGGGCGGAAATCACCTCGTGCCATACATCATGGCAGCCGCCGAAACCGTGCAGCAGGACGATGGCCTTCGAGCCAACACCCTCTTCGGCGGCAAAAAGTGATGCGGTCATGAAAGCTGATTTTTTGTTATTGCAGAATGCGCGACACCCAATGGTGGCTGAATTGCTCCTAGTCCAACGTGATGACCAGTAAAATTTTCGCGATTTGTACGGTTGTGTACAGAACCTGGCGACCAATCGGCAATCTGCGATGGAGCGCAGGAAATCCATCGGGACGCGGCGCAGCCAGTGCGCGGACGTCGATGGTGTCAGCTTGGGCTGCCGAGCCCGGCAGCGCGGAGTGCCTGGACCAGCCGGTCGGTCAGGTCGGCCGGATATTTCCGCTCGACGAAAGTCGCCCGCGGATCGGCGGCAAATTTGGGGAACTCGGTGGTCAGTTGTTTCAGCAGCGTGCTCACCAGATGATCCTGTCCGGCAGCCTTGGCGCCGACCAGCCGCGCCGCCAGATAGTGTGATTTCGTTGCCGTCGTTCTCAATGCCATGCTGGCCGCGACCGCCTTGTTCATGTCGCCGAGCATGAACTCACCGACGAACAGCCCGTAATCCCACCATGTCGGGTGCCCGCTGAAGGTCTCCACCGCATGATCGAGGATCGGCGTTCCTTCAGCATATCGTCCGGCGAAGATCAGCCCGTAGCCGTAAGCGGCGGCCATGCCGAGATCGTAGGGGTTGAGTTCATAGGCCTTGCGCATCCAGCGGATCGCTTCGTCCGTATTGCCGAGGCGCGAACTGACATAGCCGTAGGAGCGATGCGCATAAGGGCTGGTCGGACCCATCTGCACGCCGCGATGGGCAAACTCGACGGCTGTCTCAATCGTCGCATTGGGCGGATAGGCGTAATGATCGGACACCGCCTCGAGATGCAGGGAAGCAAGCTCCGAATAGACGAGCGAGGACTTGGTTCCACCATTGGCCAGCTTCTCGAGGCATCGGTAGGCTGCCTCATGGGTCCTGGCGTTCTGGTCGAGGTAATATTTGCCGTTGAGCAGCAGGCATTGCGTCAGACCGTTTGGCGTGCCGGTCTGCTCGATATAGTTGTAGATGGTGCCGGAGGCGGGGAGTGCCGAGCTAAGCATATCGGCGATACGGTCTTCGACCGCTGCAGGTGCGCTGTCGGCGGGGGTGAGATTGCGCGATAGAAGCACCCGTCCGGACGCCATGCTTTGCAGTTCTATGGTGATGTCGCCCGCGTCCGGTCCAGATAGGACGTCGAATATGAAGCTCGTCGCGTCGTCGGCCGGATCGCCGACGGTGTCGCGGCCGATGAAGTCAATCGTATCGAAGCCACTCAGGCCGGCGCGCAGCGATGCGGCGACACGGCTGGCGTCGGGGCCGTCAGCCTTGAGTCCGATATAGACTTGCGGCAGAGCGTCAGCCCTTGCCGATGCCGTGATGCTTGCAGTTGCGCCAGCGATCTCCGGCATTGCCGAGATGTCGCCGCCTGCCAGCAAGGCAGTGCTGCCCTGGCGAAGGATCAGTACGCCCAGCATGGCGATGACCAAGGCGATCGCCATCCAGAAAAAGCGGAGATGGCGCGCCACCGAGGGGGCAGGCGAAGACGGTACGGAAGCCAGAGACATCGCCTCCAGCATGCCCGTGCCGGCTTCGTTTGACCGATCGGTGGATGCGGCGCCGTCCAGCCTGAGTTCGGGAACAGACTCGGCAATATCCGGCAGGCGGATCGCGTTCAATTCATAGGCAGGAACATAGCCGCCGCGCGGAATGGCGATGCGGACCGGCTCGGCAATTCCCTCATTGGCAAAATAGTGCTGCAGAAGCTCGCGCAGCCTGCCTGCCTGCACACGCACCACGGCATCGGTGGACGGATCGAAGTCGCCGTCCTTGCCGAAAACATCCATGGCAATGGAAAAGCCCTTGAGCCTGTCGGCTTCGCCGGCCTGTTCACGTTCGACAAGATAACGCAGCAGCTTGCGCGCGCGTTCGGATCGGCCGAACGTTTGGCTGGCAAGCAGTCGCTCCAGTGTCTCGCGCACTGCGGGGGCGGCAGGCGTGGCATGCTGCAAGTGTCGATCCTCTCGAAGTCGGCACAGGTTGAGGCGCGATCATATAGGTCCCGCACCACCACACAAGTATACACCCCGTTATGCGATCACGTACCCACCGGATAATTCCGCGGTGGTTAATGGCCCGAAAGATCGGAACCGATCACCAGATTGGGACGGTTCCGATCTTTGTTCCCGCCGGGCGTCAGCCGGCTTTTTAACCGACGATACGGTTCGCGGCAGACATCACTGCTTCCAGCGAGGCAGCGACGATGTTGGTGTTGATGCCGGCGCCGAACAGCTTGCCCTGGGGATATTCCATCTCGACATAGGAAATGGCCGACGCGTTCGAGCCGCGCTGCATCGAGTGCTCGGAATAGTCGAGCACCGACATCTCGACACCGACATGGAGCGACAGCGCATTGACGAAGCCATCGATCGGGCCGGTACCCGTGCCTGTAATCGTCACTTCCTTGCCGTTGTCGAGGATGACCGCCTCGACGACGCGCCGGCCCTTGATCTCGGTGCTGGGATAGGTGTGGTGATCGAGGAATTTCAGCCGCGCGCCGGGCTGGTCGACATAGGTCTCGATAAAGCGCTCGTAGATGCGCCTGGCCGGCACTTCCTTGCCCTCGGCATCGGTGATCGCCTGGATTTCCTGGCTGAACTCGATCTGCAGATTGCGCGGCAGGTTGAGGCCGTAATCTGCCTGCAGCACATAGGCGATGCCGCCCTTGCCGGACTGCGAATTGATGCGGATGATGGCTTCGTAGCTGCGTCCGACATCGGCCGGGTCGATCGGCAGATAGGGCACTTCCCACAGGCTCGTATTGGCCTTCTTCAGCGCCTTCATGCCCTTGTTGATGGCATCCTGGTGCGAACCGGAAAAGGCGGTGTAGACGAGTTCGCCGACATAGGGATGGCGCTCGGGGATCTTCAACTGGTTCGAATATTCGTAGACGTCCTTCATCCGGTTGATGTCGGAGCAATCGATCAAGGGATCGACACCTTGCGTGTACATGTTCAGCGCCAGCGTGACGATGTCGACATTGCCGGTGCGCTCGCCATTGCCGAACAGCGTGCCTTCGACGCGGTCGGCGCCGGCCATCAGGCCGAGCTCGGTGGTGGCTATGCCGGTGCCGCGGTCATTGTGCGGATGCAGCGAGACCAGCAGGTTTTCCCGGTTGTCGAGGTTGCGGCACATCCACTCGATGCGGTCGGCATAGATGTTGGGGGTCGACATCTCGACCGTCGAGGGCAGGTTGACGATCAGCTTGTTGTCCGCCGTCGGCCTGACGATCTCGGTGACGGCGTTGCAGATCTCCAGCGCCACTTCGAGTTCGGTGCCGGTAAAGCTTTCCGGCGAATACTCGAAACGAAAGCCTCCGCCGGCCTTGGCCGCCATGTCGGTGATCATCTTGGCGGCGTCGGTGGCGATGCGCTTGATGCCGCCGACGTCTTTTTCGAAGACGACGCGACGCTGCAGCTCGCTGGTCGAATTGTAGAAATGGACGATCGGGTTGGTGGCGCCCTTCAGCGCCTCGAAGGTGCGGGTGATCAGCTCCGGCCGGCACTGCACCAGCACCTGCAGCGAGACATCGGCGGGCACGTCGCCTTCCTCGATGCACCAGCGGGCAAAGTCGAAATCGGTCTGCGAGGCCGACGGGAAGCCGATCTCGATCTCCTTGAAGCCCATGTCGAGCAGCAGGCCGAACATGCGTGCCTTGCGCTCATGGCCCATCGGATCGATCAGCGCCTGGTTGCCGTCGCGCAAGTCAACCGAGCACCAGATCGGCGCCTTGTCGATCACCTTCGAAGGCCAGGTCCGGTCGGTGAGGCCGACGGTCGGATAG
>NZ_RZPQ01000426.1:0-5060 GCF_003999135.1 Mesorhizobium sp. M7A.F.Ca.CA.004.06.1.1
CGCGCTTGCGGGTACCGACCGAGCCGGTGAAGCTGATGGCGTTGACGTCGGGACTGTCGAGCATCGCCTGGCCGACGACCGAGCCCTTGCCCATGACCAGATTGAGCACGCCCTTTGGCAGGCCGGCGCGATGCAGGATATCGACGATGGTCCAGGCGCTCTCGGGAACCAGCTCCGCCGGCTTGAAGACGACAGTGTTGCCGTGGGTTAACGCCGGGGCGATCTTCCAGGCCGGAATGGCGATCGGAAAATTCCACGGCGTGATGATGCCGACCACGCCGACCGCCTCGCGCGTCATCTCGACGCCGACGCCCGGTCGCACGCTCGGCACGACCTCTCCGGTCAAACGCAACGTTTCGCCGGCAAAGAAATCGAATATCTGGGCGGCGCGAATGGTCTCGCCGATGCCTTCGGCCAGCGTCTTGCCTTCCTCACGCGCGAGATTGCGGCCAATCTCGTCCTTGCGCGCCAGAATCTCGTCGGAGGCCTTTTTCAGCACCGCGTGACGCGCCAGCGGACCGGAACGGGACCAAGCCGGGAACGCTGCCTTGGCCGCGGCGATCGCCTGCTTGGCCTGTTCGACACCCGCCGAGGCATAATCGCCGACGATGTCACCGGTATCCGAGGGGTTGATGTTGCGCGAACCGGCCTCGCCGACCCATTCGCCATCGATGAGGTTCTTTCGAAACAGCGTCATATCGTGTGTTCCTGCTTGTTGGCCGCGCGGGCATCTGTCTGAACTGGTATTTGCCAGACAATTGCCTCGCGGGAAAGCAAACAGTGAACCAGCAGCCGCGACAAAAATCCCCCCGCTTGCGCCGCGCGGATGGCGGGTGACGACATTGCCTCATCGAGCTTCGATGCGGCCAACATCCATGGTGCGTCGTCCGGCTTGGGCCGATTTCCTCTATACACTTCTGTCCATAGCCTTGATTTGCCTGAGGCAGCATGTCATGCGTCGTGCCGATGGCAGCTCTCGAAACGACGATTCAGCGCGCCGGCGCCACCGGCAACATCAAGGCCACTCGCGAAGACTGGCTGAAACTTGCGCTCGAAACATTGATCTCTGACGGTGTCGAACGCGTCCGCGTGCTGACACTTGGACAGAAGCTCGATGTGTCGCGCTCCAGCTTCTACTGGTATTTCAAGAGCCGGCAGGATCTGCTCGACCAGCTGCTGGATTACTGGCGGCAGACCAACACCAAATTCATCGTCGAACGCGCCAGGCGGCCATCCGCCACCGTCATTCGCGGGGTGATGAGCATTTTCGAATGCTGGGTGGACGAAAGGCTGTTCGATCCACAGCTGGATTTCGCGATCAGGGCCTGGGCCCGCCGCTCGCCCGCCATCCGGCGCGCCCTCGACGAGGCCGACGAGGAGCGTGTCAACGCCATCCGCGACATGTTCATGCGCCACGGCTATGAGGAAGAAGACGCGTTCGTGCGAGCCCGCGTGCTGTACTTCATGCAGATCGGCTATTACTCGCTTGAGCTCAACGAGCCGATGAGCAGCCGCCTGCCTCACGTCGCCGGCTATCTGCGCAGCTTCACCGGCCAGGAGCCTCCGGCGGAGGATGTCGAAGACTTCTCGCGCTATGTCGAGAAGACGCTTTCGCGCAACCGATAAGTAAGGCCCGCTCGGCCGCCGCGGCCTGACGATTTCGCTTAGCGCATCCCAATAGCAAGCACGTTTGCTGCCGACAGCAGCAGAGGAGCCCTTCTGCTGCATCGGCGCAGAGCGGAGTCATGGGCCGCTCATTCCATCGCCTTTCCAAGCTCTAGACACATATGTACAATACCGATAGGGTTCGCCCCACTGAATGGGTGGAGTGCGACAGGATGAAATCCCAATACAGGGCGATCGTCATCGGCGGCGGCGTGGTTGGAGCCTCGGTGCTCTATCACTTGGCGAAGTTCGGCTGGAACGACGTCGCGCTGATCGAACGCGAGGTACTGACAGCGGGATCGAGCTGGCATGCGGCCGGCGGGTTCCATGCGCTGAACGCCGATCCCAACATCGCCGCCCTGCAGGCCTACACGATCGACCTGCTCTCCGAAGTCGAGAAGGAATCGGGCCAGAGCATCGGCATGCACATGACCGGCGGCATCTCGGTCGCCTCGGCGCCGGAGCGCTGGGAATGGCTCAAGGCCTCCTACCGCATCTTCCAGACCATGGGCATCGACGATGTCCACCTGGTCGGTGTCGATGAGATCAAGCAGCGCTGCCCGATCCTCAACACCGACGGCATGCTGGGAGGCCTCTATGCCGCGCGCGAGGGCCATATCGATCCCTCGGGCGTCGTGCACGCCTATGCCAAGGCAGCCAGGCTGCGCGGCGCCGACATCATCGAGCACAACCGGGTGCTGGATCTCAACCGCCGCGCCGATGGCGGTTGGGACGTGGTCACCGAGAAGGGCACGGTGATTGCCGAGCACGTCGTCAATGCCGGCGGACTGTGGGCCAAGCAGGTCGGCAGGATGGCCGGCATCGACCTGCCGGTATCGCCAATGGAGCACCATTATCTCGTCACCGAGGCATTGCCCGAAATCCAGGCGCTGGACAAGGAATTGCCGCTGATCGTCGATCTCGAAGGTTTCACCTACATGCGCCAGGAGCAGAAGGGTCTATTGCTCGGCATATACGAGATCAACCACAAGCACTGGAACATGGATGGGGCGCCGTGGGACTACGGCATCGAATTGATCCAGGAAGACACCGACCGCATAGCCGACGAACTGGCGCTCGGCTTCAGCCGTTACCCCTGCCTGGAGACAGCCGGCATCAAACGCTGGGTGAACGGGGCCTTCACCTTCTCGCCGGATGGCAATCCGCTGGTCGGCCCGGTGCGCGGCGTGCCCAATTACTGGGTGGCGTGCGGCGTCATGGCCGGTTTCCTGCAAGGCGGCGGCGTCGGCAAGTCGCTGGCCGAATGGATGATCCATGGCGAGCCGGAAGCCGATGTCTACGGCATGGACATCGCCCGCTATGGCGACTTCGCCTCCAACCGCGAATACATCAGGCAGACCACCGGGCAGTTCTATTCGCGCCGCTTTGTCATGAGCTATCCCAACGAGCAGTTGCCGGCGGGACGGCCCTTGAAGACGGCCGGGGCGCATGACGCGATGGAGGCCGCGGGCGCGCGCTGGGGCAATTCATGGGGCATGGAAGTGCCGCTCTATTTCGCGCCGCAAGGCTTCGTCGAGACACCGACGCTGAAGCGCTCCAACGCCTTCGACATTGTCGCACAGGAATGCCGCAAAGTGCGCGAAGGTGTCGGCCTGCTCGATATATCAGCCTTCTCGCGCTACGAGATCATCGGGCCGCAGGCCGAAGCCTGGCTCGACCGGCTGCTCGCCTGTGCGCTGCCCAGGCCGGGTCGCGCAAAACTCGCGCCGATGCTGGGTGAAAACGGCAAGCTCAAGGGCGACCTCACCGTCTTCAATTGGGGTGATGGCTCCTGGTGGATCATGGGATCCTACTATCTGCGCCAGTGGCATATGCGCTGGTTCGAGCAACATATGAGCGATGGCGTCACCGTTCGCGACATTTCGGACGCCGTCGTTGGTTTCTCGCTCGCCGGTCCCAATGCGCGAATGCTACTTGAGCGCCTCACACATCAGGACGTTTCGCACCAGGCGTTCGGCTTTCTCGCCTGCAGGACGTTCGATGTCGGACTGGTGCGGGCGAAGGTCGGACGACTGTCGGTCATCGGCGAACTCGGCTACGAGATTCATTGCCGGGCCAATGAGCACATGGGCCTGCGCCGCGCGCTACTTGCCGCAGGCAGCGATCTGGGAGTCACCGAATACGGCTTCAGCGCGGTCAATTCGCTGCGGCTCGAAAAGAGCTTTGGCATCTGGTCGCGCGAATTCACGCAGGACTATACGCCTGATGAGACCGGCATGGACCGCTGGGTCGCCTTCGACAAGGGCGATTTCATCGGCCGCGAGGCGGCCCTGAAAGAGCAGAAGGCTCCATCGAGGCGCACGCTGGTGACGCTCGAAATCGACGCGGCGGATGCCGATGCCAGCGGCTACGAGCCGGTCTGGAACAGAGGCAGGCTGGCCGGCTTCGTCACCTCCGGCGGCTATGGCCATACGGTCGGCAAGAGCCTCGCCATGGCGCTGGTCGAGCGCGAAGCGGCCGATATCGATACGCCGTTGACAACCCACATCGTCGGCGTCGAAAGAGATGCGCGCGTCATCGCTTCGTCGCCATATGATCCACTGGGCAAGGCGATGCGGGCATGACCGATCGAACCGATGACGTCGGTGCGAAAGACCATTCGATGATCCACATTTCTTTCCGAACATCAGGCCTGTCCGGCACGTCATGACCACACGCTATTCCGCCCTGTCGCTGTTCAAGGAGGGCCTGGCTGGCCAGACCGGCTGGCAACCGGCCTGGCGATCGCCCGAGCCGAAGCCGTCCTACGACGCCATCGTCATCGGCGGCGGCGGCCATGGGCTGGCGACGGCCTATTACCTGGCAAAGAATCACAATATCACCAGGGTGGCCGTGCTGGAAAAAGGCTGGATCGGCGGCGGCAACACAGGGCGCAACACCACTGTGGTACGCTCCAACTACTATTATCCCGAAAGTGTCGAACTCTACGGGCTGGCGCACCAGCTCTATGAGGGATTGTCGAAAGACCTGAACTACAACGTCATGCTGTCGCAGCGCGGCATGGTCAATCTGTGCCACTCGACTGCCGAGATGGAGATCGGGGCGCGCACCGTCAACGCCATGCAGATCAACGGCATCGATGCCGAGCTGTTTTCACCTGACGATGTGCGCCGGGTGGCGCCGATCTATAATTTCTCAGCCGATGCGCGCTTCCCGGTGTTCGGCGGCATCTGGCAAGGCAGGGCCGGTACGGCGCGCCATGACGCCGTCGCCTGGGGCTACGCGCGGGCGGCGAGCCGGCTCGGCGTCGATATCATCCAGAACTGCGAGATCACCGATTTCATCGTCGAGGGCGGCCGCTGCCGCGGCGTCCAGACTTCGCGGGGCGCGATCCGTGCCGAGCGTATCGGAATGGCGGGGGCCGGGCATTCCTC
>NZ_RZPQ01000427.1:0-5050 GCF_003999135.1 Mesorhizobium sp. M7A.F.Ca.CA.004.06.1.1
CCCACAAACCGGAACCCCGCCGTTGCGGGCAAGCGCATCGATTGCGGCCGCCCTGATGAAAGGCACCGCGTCCTGACGTCCGGCGTAATCCCTGAGCTCGTCGAACCGCTTTGGCGGAAAGCGCCTGAAAAGCTCGATCAGGCGTCGCGAGCGCTGCCCCGCCACGCCGATCTTGCGCAGCGTTACGACCAGCGGCGGCAAGGCGCCAATATCACACAGCGCGATGGCGACGGCGATCCTGACTTCGCGCGAGCGGTCACGATCGAGCGCCGAAAGCAGGTTTGCCACCGCGTTTTCCGAACGCAGCGCCGCCAGCATCTCGGCCGCGTGGACGCGTTCGGCGCCGTTGCCTTTTTCAAGCTGGGTGCCGACAAGGGTCGGCAGGCCACATTCATTGAAGGCTGAAAGGAGCTCGTCGTGCTCCTCGCCACGCAACAGCGAAATAAACTCGAAGCCGGCATCGATCGCCACCCTCGCCGGTACCGCAAGCAGCGCCGTCTTCAATGCCTCGCGATCCCGATTTTCGGTGAAGGCGATCAGCGCCGTCAGAAGAAGGCGCCGCTGATCGGCGCCCGCCGTCCCCCGGCGCTCCTGCAATACCCGACGCACGATCAGCAGAAGCATGATCGCCAGGGAAAGGGCACTGAGCAGGATGGATAGGTGCCAGATGTACAACATGATCAGAACCGCGCGGTTAGGCCGAGCCCGAATGTGGTTCGGTCGAATGTCGGGCGCTGCTCATGGGCGAGGCTGCCGCGCAGCGTCAGCGGATCGGTAACGTCCCAGGAGATGCCGGCAAAGATGGTACGCGTCGGCACCAGCGAGCCGTCGGAGATCTCGGGGGCATCCGCATAGCCACCAAACACATTGACGCTCGGGATAACTGCAACATCGGCTCGCAGGACATAACCATCGGCGCGCGTGCCGATGTCGTCGGCTGCGTGGACCCAACGTGCCGAAAGCCCCAGCCGGCCGTCCAGGACATAGACCTGCACCCAAGGCGAGATTGTGGTGACCTCGGCGGTGGCGAAATTGTCATAGCGAGCATCGATGTTGAGCGAGAACGGACCGAGCGCTTTCGCGGGCGCCATGATCCGCCACGAAGCGCCGGCCCCGACCGAATATCGTGCCAGGAAGTCGGCATCCGGCGTCGCCGCTGCCAGCACATAGGCCGAAACCGTGGCCGAAAAGGCCTGGTCGATGCGGCCGTCGATCTGAACATCGGTGCGACCGTAGCGAGTCGCCATCCGGGTGTGGCCCGAAATGGTCGTCTGCGGGGTGAGCCGATAGGCAAGGCCGGTCGAACTGTCTGTCCAATCACCAAGTCCATCGGTGAGGTCGCTCACTTCGCTACCGATATCGAGCCGCCATTTGCGCGGCGGTGGTGCGGCCAGTCTCTGCTCGATGTCGCGCGAGCCGGGTTCGAGGGCAAGCGCCTGCCGGTAGGCATCGCGCGCGGCGTCGTCGTCGCCACGGGCGCGGCGCACATCGCCGATTCCCACCAGCGCTTCGGCATTGCGCGGATCAATCGCCAGCACCCGCTGAAACGACTGCTCGGCCCGCGTGTAATCCCGCTCGAGCAAAGAAATCCGTGCGTCGAGGGCGATCGCCTCGGCGTTGCCTGGCGCGGTGCCAAGCACATCATCGATCATCGCGCGGGCGCGCGGCACGTCGCCCTGCCAGATCGCCAGCCGGACCTTGCCGAGGCGGGCGTCGAGAAGGCCGGGCTTGATGGCCAGCGCCTGGTCGAAGAAATGCCCGGCCTCGTCGAATTTCTGTTGGGAGCCCGCCACGAGACCCATGGCGACCAGGATGTCGGTGTTTTTAGGCGCCAGCCCGAGCGCGCGGCAATAGGCGTTCTCCGCCTCGGGCAATTGTCCCGCCGCCCGCAATCTCTGGCCCTTCTCCATCAGGCCGGCGACAGGATCCGGCCGCGGCGGGCGCAGCTTCTTCCTCGCGGTCGCAGGCTTCTGCTTGCTGCTGTCGGCCTGCTGGGCCTTGCGGATGTTGGCGACAAGCGTCGCCGCGTCGGCATTGCCCCGCTCGGCACGCGACACCTCTTCTGCCAGTTGCAGCGCGGCGTCCAGATTGCCGGAGCGGAACTCGACCTGAGCGATGCCGAAGCTGGCATCCAGATAGGTCGGCGCAAGCGCAAGCGCCCTGGAAAAGGCTTCACGCGCGGCCGGCAGATTGTTGCGGCCAAGCTCGGCGAAGCCAAGTTGCACCAGGGCATCGGCATTGTCGGGCTTGAGCGCCAGCGCACGCCGCAGCAGCTTCGCCGATTCGTCGAAATGCTGGGCTTGCCTGGCCTTGACGCCGGAGGCGTACAGTTCGTCGACCGCCTGGGCCAGCGCGGCGGCAGGCGCCGTTTCAACCGCCAGGAAAACGCATGCCGCAATGACGGCGCGCCGGCCGCGCCACATCAGCGTTTCCCGCTCTTGCGCGCCAGCAGGCGCGCAAGCCGGGCCAGCAGCTCCTCGGGAATGAAGGGTTTCACAAGGTAGTCGTCGGCCCCCTTCTCAAGGGCCGAGACGATGTCCCTTTCGCCCTTGCGGGCGGTCAGCATGACAACCGGGATTTCCGACAAAGCCGGGTCGCTCTTGATGCGGGCAAGAACCTCCAGGCCGTCGGCCTTGGGCATCATCGCATCGAGCACGATGATGTCCGGCGCCTCATGCTCCGCCTTCAAGAGCGCTTCCGCCCCGTCTATGGCCTTGATGACCTCGTATCCCTTTGCCCTGAGCCTGAATTCCATCAGTTCGAGCAAGAGGGGATCGTCATCGCAAATCAGAACTCTTGCCTTCGCTCCGTTCATCAGCCTTGCTCCGGTTCGCGCCTCGTTTTGCCGCTTGCCCCCCGGAGTGATTGATCCATGAACCGACATCCGCCAACGCGGTTCATGCAGACAGAGACATTCTTCTCAATCTCTCGCCGAGCTCCGCCGATGCTGCGCGATTATAGACAACCTGATTCGCTACGCCTGCACCTCGGCACAATCAGTAGATGAATAAGGCGACATGGTATAGGAGCCGTGAACGGCGTCGCACAGTCTGCAGCCAGACTGCGCTCGGTGCCCACGCCAAACGTCGGATCAGGCGCGCGATAGAAGCAATCTTTTGACTTCACCGGCAAGCGCAAGCGGGTCGAATGGTTTGGCGATCACCCCTACCGCCCCCATCGCCAGATAGCGTTCGACTTCATGCGTCTGGGTGCGCGCGGTGATGAACACCACGGGTATCGAAGCCGTCGGCCCAGACTGGGCCAAGCGCCTCAGCGTCTCCGGTCCATCCATATCCGGCATCATTACGTCGAGCAGAATGAGATCGGGCCGCCATTCGGCGGCATCGACCAGCGCCTGCATGCCGGACGGGCAGGACCGCACCTCGAATTCCGGCTCGAGCTCCAGCGACATCTGGGCGATTTCGCGGATATCGTCCTCGTCATCCACATAGAGAATCCTTGCGGGCATGAGCGTCACTCCTCGGCGTGCGCGGCAGGTTGAGTGCGGGGCGAAACCAACATGCTCCTGACCAGCTTTGCCACATCGATTTCCGACGCCCTGGTCTTGGTCATGATGGCCTGAACCCGATCACCGAGTTTCTGGTCGAGCTCCGCCGCCGAAAACACGATGACCCCGGTCTCGAGCGGCAGATCGACCAGCAGGTCCAACCCCGAGCCATCGGGGAGTGCAATATCCAGGATAACCAGGTCGAAGAGATGCTGCGCGATCGCCTCCCGGGCGTCCTTGAGCGTCTTCGCCGAAGTAATCGAGACACCCGAACCCAACCCCTCCGACATCACCGCAAGCACGCCCTCATCGTCCTCGACATGGAGAATCTTCGGCCTCTGCTCGGTCCTGCCAGCAAGGATCTTGGCAAGGGCGGCGTGAAGCCGCTTTGAATCCACCGGCTTCTCCAGCCAGTCGACGATACCGACGGCGCTGCCGTTGAGCGAGCGCCTGGCCTCATCGGCAACGGCGGAGATGACGATGACCGAAATGTCGGAATTCACCGGCGATGCCCTAATGTCGTGGAAGAGCTTGATGCCGGATTCCCCCGCGAGCTTGATGTCGAGGGTCAAGGCCACGTATTCGCGGGACCGCAGAAGCGCCTTTGCGGTGGCGATATCGGGTGCGACGTCGCTGGAAAAGCCTTCCGCATCCAAGAGTGCCGCAATTACTGCGGCGACGTCGGTCTCGTCTTCACAGATCAGAACCCGTAGGCGGCCATCGGGCTTTCGTTTCAGGTGCGGTGGCGGATACGGCCTTGGTTGGTGCCTGCGTACTTCTGCAAGGTCCACGTGGAACGAGGTTCCCTTGCCTTCCTCGGTTTCGAAGGAAACGGCTCCGCCCAGTTTTTCGGTAATGGCCTTGACGATGCTCAAGCCTAGGCCGGTGCCGCCTATCTTACGGGTGCTGGAGGCGTCGGCCTGCTCGAACTTTCCGAATATACGGCTGCGGAAAGCCTCCGGGATGCCAGCGCCCTGGTCCATCACGGAAATCCGCAGCATGTCGTGGTCATGACGCTGGAATTTCACTGTGACAGTACCGTCGGCATGCGAGAACTTGATCGCATTCGACAGGAGGTTCGCCATCACCTGATGCAGGCGATCCGGATCGATGTTGGCCTCGGCGCGCGGCGCATCGTCGATCAGAACGATCCTGATCCGGCTGTCAGCCATGTAGTTGGAGCTGGCGGCAATGGCCTGCTCCAGGACCTGACGGACAGGCATCTGCTTGATCTTGAAGGTGATCACGCCCGATTCGATCTTCTCCATATCCAGAATGTCGTTGATGAGAAGAACCAGCCTTTCGCTATTGGTGTGCGCGATGTTGACGAGATTGGCGGCCTTGGGCGGCAGTTCGCCGGCCACACCGGCCGCAATCAGGCCAAGCGAGCCGCGGATGGAGGTCAGCGGGGTCCGCAATTCGTGGCTGACCGTGGAAATGAAATCATTCTTGAGCTGCGCGGTGCGCTTCTGCTCGGTGCTGTCGCGATTGTAGGTGATGACGCCGACGCTCTTGCCGGCCTCGTCGCGGAAAGGGGCCTTG
>NZ_RZPQ01000428.1:0-5040 GCF_003999135.1 Mesorhizobium sp. M7A.F.Ca.CA.004.06.1.1
GCCCTGCCCCATAGAGCGCGTCGATCACGATCGAGCCGAACTCGGCGTCGAAATCAGACAGCGGCCGGGACTTGACCAGGGATTCCGCGGCGGCGAGCGCCGCATCGCTTTCCGGCCTCGGCGCTCCGGATGACCAGATCGTTGTGCCGACGCCGCTGCCGGCCAGGAGGCGTGCGACGACATAGCCATCGCCGCCATTGTTGCCGGGACCGCACAGCACATGGACATGCGGCGCTGCGGGATAACGCTTGAGAATCTCGGCCGCGACCGCTTCGCCCGCGCGCCGCATCAGGCTGATTCCATCGGCCGGACCGGCCGCGATCGTCAGCCGATCAGCCTCGCTCATTTCGGCCGGGGAAAGAAGTTCGTTGCTCATGGATTGCCGATCCGCATGCTATCAAGCATTGTCCAATTTCGATCCTAAGCAAACAAGGGGGAGTTGCCGAGATCTGCAGCCATAACGTCGGCACGAAGGCATTGCGGGCAGAAAATTGCCTGCGGGATAGGCGATATGCCTGATTTTTGTGCGGACGCAGGTGCTGGCGCTGTGTAGGCTCTGGCAGCCCATGCCGCTTCCGGTGCAGCGAATGACGCGAATTTGCATCCCGGTGCGGCGCGGCTTTGAAATCTTATGAGACCGCTTCGAATCCGCTGAATTGGCACAGTTCGTGCTTGATGGAGGCGCAAGCGGGGGGTCACAACCCGTTTTTTTGGCAGTGGAGGCCACTTTTTACATGAAAAAGATCGAAGCGATCATCAAGCCATTCAAGCTGGACGAAGTGAAGGAAGCGCTTCAGGAGGCCGGACTGCAAGGCATAACCGTCACCGAGGCAAAGGGCTTCGGTCGTCAGAAGGGCCATACCGAACTCTACCGCGGCGCCGAATATGTCGTCGATTTCCTGCCCAAGGTGAAGATCGAGGTCGTGCTTGGCGACGACGCGGTCGAAGGCGCCATCGAGGCCATCCGCAAGGCGGCCCAGACGGGCCGCATCGGTGACGGCAAGATCTTCGTCTCCAACATCGAGGAAGTCGTGCGGATCCGCACCGGCGAAACGGGCATGGACGCGGTCTGAACCGACCGCCCCATCCTCCTGAAAACGTCATCATCAAAAAAAGTCATCACACAGGGATACACGACATGACGACAGCCAAAGACATCATGAAGCAGATCAAGGACAACGACGTGAAATTCGTCGACCTGCGCTTCACAGACCCGAAGGGCAAGCTGCAACACGTGACGATGGATGTCATCGAGGTCGAGGAAGACATGTTCGCCGATGGCGTGATGTTCGACGGCTCGTCGATTGCCGGCTGGAAGGCCATCAACGAGTCCGACATGGTGCTGATGCCCGACCCGGAAACGGTTCACATGGATCCGTTCTTCGCCCAGTCAACCATGGTCATCCTGTGCGACATCCTCGATCCGGTTTCGGGTGAATCCTACAACCGCGATCCGCGCGGCACGGCCAAGAAGGCCGAGGCTTACATGAAGGCCGAAGGCATCGGCGACACCATCTTTGTCGGCCCGGAAGCCGAATTTTTCGTCTTCGACGACGTGAAGTACAAGGCCGATCCCTACAACACCGGTTTCAAGCTCGACTCCACGGAACTGCCGTCGAACGACGACACCGACTACGAGACCGGCAATCTCGGCCACCGTCCGCGCGTCAAGGGAGGCTACTTCCCGGTGCCGCCGATCGACAGCGCGCAGGACATGCGCTCGGAAATGCTGACCGTGCTCGCCGAGATGGGCGTGCGCGTCGAAAAGCATCACCATGAGGTGGCGGCGGCGCAGCACGAACTCGGCATCAAGTTCGACGCACTGGTACGCAACGCCGACAAGATGCTGATCTACAAATATGTCGTGCACCAGGTCGCCAATGCCTACGGCAAGACGGCGACCTTCATGCCGAAGCCGATCTTCGGCGACAACGGCTCGGGCATGCACGTCCACATGTCGATCTGGAAGAACGGCAAGCCGACCTTCGCCGGCAATGAATATGCCGGTCTGTCGGAAAGCTGCCTGTTCTTCATCGGCGGCGTCATCAAGCATGCCAAGGCGATCAACGCATTCACCAACCCGCTGACCAATTCCTACAAGCGCCTGGTGCCGGGTTACGAAGCGCCGGTTCTGCTCGCCTATTCGGCGCGCAACCGCTCGGCGTCCTGCCGTATCCCGTTCGGCTCGTCGCCGAAGGCCAAGCGCGTCGAGGTCCGCTTCCCCGATCCGGGCGCGAACCCCTACCTCGCCTTCTCCGCGCTGCTGATGGCCGGCCTCGACGGTATCAAGAACAAGATCCATCCCGGCCAGCCGATGGACAAGGATCTCTACGACCTGCCGCCGAAGGAACTGAAGAAGATCCCGACCGTCTGCGGCTCGCTGCGCGAAGCCCTGCAAAGCCTCGACAAGGACCGCGGCTTCCTGAAAGCCGGCGGCGTCTTCGACGACGACCAGATCGACAGCTACATCGAGCTGAAGATGGCCGAAGTGATGCGCTTCGAAATGACCCCGCATCCGGTCGAATACGATATGTATTACTCTGTCTGAGGCTTCAAGCTCAGACTAAGATACGCCATAATAACCAAGCCCTTGAAAGACTTCCCTCTTTCAAGGGCTTTTTGCTGCGCTCCAATAGGAATTGCCAGCTGACCGGCATGTCTCGCCTGCGCGGCAGCCACGCATGGACAGCCATATTGGTCTTTCGTCTTCGACGATCATACGATGCCTGGATTCTGGACCCACGGTCCATCGGAGCGGCCGGCCTGAGCGCGTCGGTCCGGTGACTTCAATCACTACTCGGCGATGTCCGGTGAAGATCAAGGCGGCCGGTCGGTCGCCAACGTTGGAGCCAGGAGCGAGCGGAGCACTGTCTCAGGCTACAGTGACCGCTCGTCCGGCGCCCACGCCAATGCCGCCGTTCAGAAAACCCCGCCCGTCCGAACAGCATTGCGTGACGTAACCCCAAGGCCTGCGAATACGCATGCCGTAGCGTGATCTGTCAACGCTGCAAGCCGGGCCGCGAATGACCGATTCTGCTGTATGAACAGATGCTTATGGAAGGTCCATTGCCCCAGATAAGGGCTGGAAAAGGCGCTTTTCCGGGCTTTATAGGGAGTGATCGCCGGAGGCTCACATGGCTGCGGCCAGAACTTCCGGGCGATTTGCGACCGCGTGAATTCCCTGACTTTTTCTGGGTATGTTTTACCAGGAATGCCGTCAGCCGGGTAACGGCCAAAAAAGAACCCCGGCGCGAAACGCCGGGGTCATCTTGTCATGCAGTCCGAAACGCTTACGCGGCGGCCGAAACCTGAGCGCTTGCCGGAACCGAGGCGATCGTCTTCAGGATCTGCGAGGCGATCTGGTAGGGGTCGCCCTGCGAGTTCGGACGGCGGTCTTCCAGATAACCCTTGTAGTCGCTCTTGATGAAGGAATGCGGCACGCGGATCGAGGCGCCACGGTCGGCAATGCCATAGCTGAACCGGTTCCACGGCGCGGTCTCGTGCTTGCCGGTCAAACGCTTGTCGTTGTCCGGGCCATAGACGGCGATGTGATCCATCAGGTTCTTGTCGAAGGCCGCCATCAGCGCTTCGAAATAGGCCTTGCCGCCGACTTCGCGCATATAGGCGGTCGAGAAGTTGGCGTGCATGCCAGAGCCATTCCAGTCGGTGTCGCCGAGCGGCTTGCAGTGGTATTCGATGTCGATGCCGTACTTCTCGGTCAGGCGCTGCATGAGGTAGCGGGCCATCCACATCTGGTCGGCGGCTTTCTTGGAGCCCTTGCCGAAAATCTGGAATTCCCACTGGCCCTTGGCAACTTCGGCGTTGATGCCCTCGTGGTTGATGCCGGCGGCGAGGCAGAGGTCGAGATGCTCCTCGACGATCTGGCGCGCGACGGAGCCGACATTGGAATAGCCGACGCCGGTGTAGTACGGACCCTGGGGTGCGGGATAGCCGCTCTCGGGGAAGCCGAGCGGCCGGCCGTCCTTGTAGAAGAAATATTCCTGCTCGAAGCCGAACCAGGCGCCCTCGTCATCGAGGATGGTGGCGCGCTTGTTGGAGGCATGCGGCGTGACGCCATCGGGCATCATGACTTCGCACATGACCAGCACGCCGTTGGTACGGGCGGGATCCGGATAGACCGCAACCGGCTTCAGCACGCAATCGGAGCTGTGCCCTTCGGCCTGCTGGGTCGAGGAACCATCGAAGCCCCACAGCGGCAACTGCTCGAGATCAGGGAATTCGGCGAATTCCTTGATCTGCGTCTTGCCGCGAAGGTTGGGGACCGGGGTATATCCATCGAGCCAGATATACTCGAGCTTGTATTTCGTCATTCTAGCCTCTCGTTGCTTGATCACCGAACACTGAACGGCGTCGACATGCGTCTGCCGTCAGCAGCCGGCCTGCCGCATTCTTAAAATGCAATTCGTGTGCCATTCTTGGTGTGAAGGGTGCGGCAAAATTGACCCGGTATCCACTCGAAGTCGGTGATCCGCCTAAGCGATGCGTTCCGATCAATCACAGTCGTTCTTTGCACAAATAGTGTGCAATTGCTGATCTTTTCATAGGCATATTGCCTAACTTGATTGCAGACCTTATCTTCGGATCAAGTTGAATCGAAAAGGTTCGGCAGAAGAAAGGAACCCGGCAATGGAAATCATTTCCACACGACCGTCGGCCACAATTTTGATGTTCCCGGTGGCAGCGCGCGCCGCTGCCTCAAATTTGAGCGGCAAGGCTAAGTTTGCGGCAGAGCTTGCCTCGCTGCGTGGTGCCCGCGCAGACTTCGGCGACGGCTGGTACCATGAGGCAGCCATCGAGGATGAGACCCGGGGCCGCAAGAGCTGACACAAAGGGCAGCAGCCCTCGCCAACGAATTGGCCTGAAAAGAGAAAGCCCGGCGCGATTGCTCGCGCCGGGCTTTCTTTTGAACACCGGGCCTGCCTACTCCTTGGCGTGCAGGTCGGTGCCGAGCGTATCCTTGACGAAGATCATGCCGATGACCAGCGTTATCGCCGCGATCACCACCGGATACCAAAGGCC
>NZ_RZPQ01000429.1:0-5025 GCF_003999135.1 Mesorhizobium sp. M7A.F.Ca.CA.004.06.1.1
GACGGATGCAGGTCGTAGTAGCTGGAATCGTCGGTCAGGATGGAGCCGACACCCACCACCGCGACATCCGCCTCGCGCGCCTTGCGAAACACGTCGGCGACGGAGCTGATGCCCATCAGCATTTCGCGCTGCTGCGCGGTGTCGGCAAACAGCGGCGCATGGATCTGGTAGGCGCGGCCGCCGAGCTTGTCGGCCATCAGCGAGGCGACGTGGTTGACGTCGGTGTAGTGCTTGCCCTGCACCAGGCCGGTTGCGGGAATGATCTCGACGTCGTATCGGCGCCCCGGCTTGAGACCGGCGACCAGCGCGCTGACGCCCTTGCCGCCGGTGATCGAGATCGTGTCGCCGTCCTTGATGGTGTCGAGCAGCAGCCCAGCCGCCGCCTCGCCGACCCGCTGCAGGGCCGTGTGCGGATTCTCGGAGACCGACGGCACCACCATCGCCCGCTCGATGCCGCCCAGCGCAACCAGCCGTGCTTCCAGGTCGACCAGATGGTCGATCGGCGACTTGATCTTGATCTCGACGAGGCCGAGCTGGTGGCCGCGCTTGATCAGCCGGTTGACCGTCGCGTGCGAGATGCCGAGTTCCCCGGCGATCTCGGCCTGGGTCTTGCCTTCGACGTAATGCAGGACAAGCGCCTGGTGCATTTGACGAACAGCGGCGATGTCGTCGCGGGTGTTGGGAGGGGCCATGGTCTTGCTGCGGTGCCTTTAGAGTTCAGGACTTCTTGCGGTGCAGGAAGTGATCGATCGATACGGCTGCGAGCAGGATGCATCCCTTGATCATGTCCTGCCAATAGACCGAGACATCGAGCAGGATAAGCGAGCTCGTCACCACCGACAGCAACGCCATGCCGAGGATCGCTCCGAAGATGGTGCCCGAGCCACCATTGAGCGAGGCGCCGCCGATGACGGCCGCGGCGATGATGTTGAGTTCCATGCCGGCGCCGAAGGTCGGTGTCGCCGCGCCGAAGCGCGCCATGTAGATGACACCGGCCAGTCCGGCCAGCGTCGAGCACAGCACCGTGACCCAGAACTTCACCTGATTGGTCCGGATGCCGGAGAACTGCGCGGCCTTCTCGTTGGAGCCGGTGTAGAAAACCTTGCGGAAGGCCGTGGCGCGACGCAGCAGGAAGTCGAAGATGGCCACCACGACGATGAAGATCAGGATGACATAGGGGATGTTGTTGAAACTGCCCTGGCCTATGGCCTTGAAGGCCGGCGGCAGGGTGAACAGCGACAGCGGCGTGCCCTTGGTGACCACCAGGCACATGCCGCGCACGATGACCATGGCCGCCAGCGACGTGATGAAATGATTGAGGCCGATCACGGTCACGAAGAAGCCCATCGCCGCGCCGATCAGCGCGCTGACGCCGATGCCGATCAGGCTTGCCGTCCAGGGATCGAGGCCGGCAAGGAACAGCGCACCCGAGACCACCATCGAGAAACACACGACCGAGCCGACGGAAAGGTCGATGCCGCCGACGATGAGCAGGATCGTCATTCCGACGACGACGATGCCTTCGATGGAAAAGCTCATCAGCATGGCGCGGAAATTGCCCCATGTCAGGAAGTGCGGCGAGGCGAAGCTCATGGCGATGCACAGCGCCAGGATGATGACGATCAGCCCGGCCTCGCGCATCGAGGCGAGCTGAGCGAAATTGATGCGCCGCCCGGCGGCCTTGATCTCGGCGTGCACGAGCGCTTCTCCTGATTCCCTAGGCGACATTCTGGGCCTGCCTTTGATTTGAACTGTCTTGAACGCCCGAGGCGAGCATGATGATGGCTTCCTCGCCGAGCTCGCTGGCGGCGAGTTCGCCGGCGATCCTGCCTTCGCGCACCACGACAACGCGGTCGCACAGACCGATCAGCTCCGGCAGCTCCGACGAGATGACGATGACGCCGACACCGCTGCCGGCCAGCTGGCGCAGCAGCCGGTGGATCTCGACCTTGGCGCCGACATCGATGCCGCGTGTCGGCTCGTCCATGATGATGACCTTGGGATCGACGGACAGCTGCCTGGCGATGGCGACCTTCTGCTGGTTGCCGCCGCTCAGCGTCAAGACGGCGGCCTCAATGCCAGCCATGCGCACGCCGAGCCTGCCGGTCAACTCCTTCGCCTGACGATCCTCGGCCTTACGATTGAGCAAGCCGAGTGGCCCGGTGAGCCGGCCGAGGTCGAGCGCGGAGATGTTCGCTGCGATCGGCAGATCGAGGAACACGCCGGAGCCTTTCCGGTCCTCAGAGAGATAGACCAGCCCCGCCTTGACCGCATCGCCATAGCTGCGCAACCGCAGCTGCTTTCCGTCGAGCACGACGGTTCCTGACGTCATTGGCCTGAGGCCACAGACCGTTTGCGCGATCTCGCTGCGGCCGGCCCCGATGAGGCCGCCTATGCCGAGAATTTCGCCAGCGCGAAGCTGCAGATCGACGTCGGCGAAGCGGCGGCCATCGGAAAGCCCCTCGACCGCGAGAAGCAGGCGCCCCGGCTGTTGCGGCGCCAGCTTGTCGGGATAGAGCTGGGTGATTTCGCGGCCCACCATCTTGCGCACGACATCGTCAGGTGAAACGGCGGCGACCTGATCGGTCGCCACGTACCGGCCGTCGCGGAAGACGGTGACGCGGTCGCACAGCGAGAATATCTCGGCCATGCGGTGGCTGATATAGACCACCGAAATGCCCCGCTCCTTGAGCCCGCGCACGATCGAGAACAGGCGTTGCGCTTCGCTTTCGGTGAGTGCCGCGGTCGGCTCGTCAAGCATCAACACCTTGCAGTCGAGCGTCAGCGCCTTGGCGATCTCGACAAGCTGCTGGTTGGAAATGGAGAGGTCGGCGACCCTGGTGCGCACCGGAATGGGCGCGAGCAGGTCCATGACCTTCTGGGCGTCGGAATAGAGCTTTTGGAAATTCATCAGCGGCGCGCGCCGGCTGTTGATCGCGGCCATGTAGATGTTTTCGGCAACCGTCGCGTCCTGACAGAGCGCGATCTCCTGGTGGACAAGCGCAATGCCGAGACGTTGCGCGGCTGCGGGCGAGTGGATCGAAATGCGCTCACCATCGATCAGGATGTCGCCCTCGTCGGGCTGCAATACACCGGCGATCATGTTCATCAGCGTCGACTTGCCGGCGCCGTTCTCTCCGCACAGTGCATGGATTTCGCCGCGCCGCAGCTCGAACCGTACGTCGCTCAGCGCCTTGACCGGGCCGAATGCCTTGGACAGGCCACGGATTTCAAGAATGGGCGCCTGGGTCACGCCGTGCTCCTGCGATGAACCTGCGGGGGAGGAAGGAGGCCGAAGCCTCCTTCCCGGTTAATCCGGCCATGCCGAGGCCGGGCGGCGAGATCGGGACTATTCCTCGATGCCCTTGGTACCGCGACGCTTGAGGTACTTGTCCCAGTAGAAGTCGTCCGCATTGTCCTTGGAGACAATGGAGAAGCCATTGTCGACGAAGGGCACGCTCATCGGGTTGAAACCCGAACGCTTGGCGTCGTTCATCGGATCGATCAGGCCGGGATGCTTGGCCATCCACAACAGCATGAAGCCCATATAGCCCTGCATGCCCTGGTTTGGATTGACCGAGCCGAAGATCTCGCCGGCCTTGATCATGTCGAGGATCTTGGCATTGACGTCGGCGAGCATGACGCGGATCTTGCCACCGCCTTCCTTGGCGGCCTGGGCAGCGCCGATGGCCGAGTTGGCCTCCGGCATGAACACGGCGCCAAGATCAGGATGCGCCTGCGCCAGGCTCAGAACCGCCTGATAGGCCTTGGTGGGATCCTGGTTCGAAGCGGCGCGGCCGACGAGCTTCATGTCAGGCCATTTGGCTTCCATGCGGGCAACGAACGCGTGGACGCGCTTGTCGTGGTTGTCCTGGCCGGGATTCTCCAGCACCGCATATTCGCCCTTGCCGTCCATCGCCTTGGCAACGGCGTCGGCGGCATAGGTGCCTTCGGCATTGTTGTCGGAGGTGATGTAGGAGACGCGCTTGGAATTCGGCGAGTCGGCGGCGAAGGTCACCACCGCGGTGCCCTGTTCGATGGCGCGGTTGATCGGCTCGATGAACGGATCGGAGTTCATCGGATGCACCAATATGCCGGCCGGCTTCTGCGCCAGCGCTTGGTCGAAGGTCGCGATCTGCTTGTTGACGTCGTATTCCGGCGTACCCGTATAGGCGGTCTCGCAGCCGAACTGCTGGCCGGCCTGCTTGAACATTTCATAGACCGGGAACCAGTATTCGACGCCCGAGACCATGACGTTCATGACATATTTTTCACCCGGCTCGCATTTGAACGGGTTTGGGGTTTCGGCGCGTACCTGCATCGACCCAAAGCAGGTCGATGCAGCCGCCGCGATTGCGAGCGTGCTCAGAAATTTGCGCAAGTTTCCTCCCTTGGCCGAAGCCATCCTCAATGACCGTCGCAGGCGCTCAGCGAGCGCTGCCGTATGGATTTGATGATGCCAACCTTCCTCCGAAAGCCGACGATCGGGACATTACAGCCTCGGCGCACGTTGTCAATATAATTCACATACTGAAATATATTTCACAACCTACTTCCGGGGAGTCTACGCTCCGGTCGACGAAGCTGGTCGCAGGCCGCCAAGGTGCCGTACGGGCCAGGCAAGGCCTTTCCGGCCTTTTTGGCCGCGAACCGGGGAGTGTGGTTGGAGTATCTGCACCCAGGAGTTCGCGCGGTGCCCTCCCGCCGGCCGCGTCTTATCACGTGAAGCCCAGATCTTGTTTGATAAGCATCTGCTCCGAGCGCGGCGTGACGCTCTCCATGTCGCTTGGCCAAGAAGTCTGCTGCTTCGTCGGCTTACAGCAGCCTTGACCACCCGGAGTATTCCGAGAACCTTCGACTGTCCCCCGAATGCGAACGGCCCGCCGGCATTGTTCCAGGCGGATTGTTTGCTTACCGAAGTTTGGTTGGGGAGAGGATTTGAGTTTTCTGTCTTGCGGCTTGGGCTTGGCCTGCTTGGGGGCGCCTGATGACGGGTTAAACGCCGGCACCAGGGCAAAAAACAAA
>NZ_RZPQ01000042.1:0-17164 GCF_003999135.1 Mesorhizobium sp. M7A.F.Ca.CA.004.06.1.1
AATCCGAAACGCTCAGGAAGATCGGCGACTTCCTCGCCGGCTGACCGCATTTGAAAAAGGAGGAGAAGACAATGAACAAACCCATCAAGCATGGCTCGTGGGGGACGACCACCGACTATCGCGACCTGCTGACGAAGATCGCGGAGATCGGGCCGGCCCTGGAAGCCAACGCCATCGCCGACGAGGAGAGCGGCGAACTGACTTCGGCCACGTTCGAGCTGCTGAAGCCGTTGCGCATGTCGCATATCTTCGCCGCGGAGAGCCTCGGCGGCGCGCAGTTGCGACCCACCCATGGTCTCGAACTGCTGGAGACGATCACCTGGTATTCGGGAGCGGCTGGCTGGGTTTCCATGGTGCATTGCTGCATCGGTGCGATGTCGGCGGCCTTTCTGCCGGACAGCGCGGTCGAGCGGCTTTTCGCGCCGGGCACCGACAACCGTTTCTCGGGGCAGGGCGCGCCGCTTGGCATGCTGAAGAAGGTCGACGGCGGCTACCGGCTGAACGGCAAGTGGAGCTATGGCAGCGGGTTCAGCCACGCCACCTATAGCCACAGTGCCGCCTTCGTCGATGACGGCACCGGCAAGCCCGCGAAGGACGACAAGGGCAATGTGATTATCATGTGCGCCCATGCGCCGATCTCGCAGCACAAGCAGCTCGGCAATTGGGACGTTCTGGGCCTCGGCGGCACCGGCAGCATCGACTATGCGGCCGAGGATGTCTTCATCGCCGACGATCTCGTCTTCCCGATCCTGACCGCACCGCCGCTGCGCCAAAAGGAGTTCTTCAGTCTCGGTGTCGTGGGCCTCGCCGCCATCGGTCATACCGGCTGGGCGCTCGGTACCGGGCGGCGGATGCTGGACGAGATCGCCAAGTTCGCCCGCACCAAATCCGGCCGCGCCGGACTGATCGGCGAGAGCGAGAAGTTCTGGCACGATTATGGCCGCGCCGAAGCCCGCTATCGCGCTGCCCGCGCCTTCGTCTTCGAAGTCTGGCGCGACATCGAGGCGACGGTCGAGGCCGGCAATAGCGTGTCGACGCGGCAGATCAGCCTTGTCCATCTGGCCAAATCCGAGATTCACGAGGTTGGCGTCGATATCTGCAACTTCGCCTACCGCGCTGGCGGCGGCGCATCGCTCCGCGCCGGTGTGATCCAGCGCACCTTCCGCGAGATGATGGTAGCGGCCAACCACTTCACCATCGCGCCGTCGATCGTCACCTCGGCCGGCCGCGACATCGGCGGCGTGTGGAGCGATCGAACCTGGCAGTTCTACGACCTGATCGAGAAGAAGTAGTTGCAAGGGCCGGACAGCGGACGCCGTCCGGCCCCTTTTTCATGCTGCAGAAGAGACATGTCGATGAGCATCCCGCACCCCATGACCAACGCCTTCCGCGAAGCCTTTCGCCACCATCCGGCCGGTGTCGCGGTCATCACTGCCGATCCCGGCGACAGGCCGGTGGCGATGACCGTGTCTTCGCTGATCTCGGTAAGTGCCGCGCCGCCGGTCGTCGCCTTCTCGCTCTCGATGAAATCGACTTCGTCCGAGCCCTTGCTGCGGGCCGAGACCATGGTGATCCACCTGCTGCGCTTCACTGATATCGACCTGGCGCAGCTCTGCGCGTCCAGCGGCGCGGAACGTTTCCCGCCGGGAGGCGCCTGGGCGCGGCTGCCCACCGGCGAACCGCGCTATACCGGCGTTTCGACCTGGTTCCGCGCCCGTCGGCTCGGCGTTCTGCCGATTGAGGGCGCGACACTGGTCGCGGCCGAACTCCTTGACGGCGAGGTACAGCCGGACGAGGTCCCCCCGGAGGCGCATTCGCTTGTTTATCTCGACCGTCGCTGGCATCGCCTGCACAAGGAACTGGACGGGGTGGCTGAGCTTCTTGAGTCGTCGCGTTTTCTTTGAAGGCGCCGAAGCGGTGCGGGTTGTCCGGTCGTTGCGCAGGAACTCGCAAAGCCAGTCGAAGCGCGTTCGGCGTCAATCGTACCGTGCTCTCTGGCTCCCAGCGCGGGGTTGAAGCCTATCCGGCCAGTTGGGCACTAGCCGGAACTTCGTCCGCATCGGATGCGGTACGAGGGGATGGCAATTTTCGTCGCAGATGACGTCAGACATATCCGCAAAATATCTCACGTATTGACGTTAACTTAACATGCTACTATGGTCTTTTTACCGCGTCGGATGCGTCGCTTTTGTATCACCGTTGCTCGTTGATTGTCGTCATGCCTGTCATCCCTATCCCAACCTGCAGGTTTGCCTTGCAGCGCCCTTCACCAGTTGCTGAAAGCGGCGGCGCCCATGCCCAGTTTGCTCGGAATCGATAACGGTCTCACGGTCACCAAGGCGGTGATCTTCGATGCCGATGGCACGCAGTTGTCGGTGGCGCGCCGGCGCGTCCCGCAGTCGATGCCCCATGCGCGCTGGGTGGAGCGCGACATGGCAAGGCTATGGCAAGCCACCGCCGATGCCATCCGCGAAGCGATCGCATTGTGCGGCCGGGCCGCCAACGATATCAAGGCGGTGGCGGCGACCGCACACGGCGATGGTCTCTATTTGCTCGACAAGGATCGCCGGCCGCTAGGCCCCGGTATCCTGTCGCTTGACAGCCGCGCCGGCGAGATTGTCGAACAATGGTCGGCGGATGGGGTCTTCCAAAATGCGTTGGCGCGTACCGGACAGGCGCCGCACGTTTCGGCTCCGTCGGCGCTGCTGGCCTGGATCAGGAAGAACCAACCCGACCGCTATGGCCGCATCGGGCATATACTGGCCTGCAAGGACTGGCTGCGCTTTTGCCTGACCGGCACGATCGGCACCGACCGTACCGAGGCCAGCACCTCATTCACGGATTTCCGCACGCAGGATTACGCGCTGGAAGCGATGCGCATCTTCGAACTGGACGATCTTTTCGACGCGCTGCCGCCGATGGCGCATTCGGCCGAGATCGCCGGCCACGTTACCGCCGAGGCCGCCGACATGACCGGCCTTGCCAAGGGGACACCAGTGGCGAGCGGCCTGCATGACGTAACTGCCTCCGCACTTGGCATGGGCGGCCATGAGGAGGGTGTGCTTGCCATTGTCGCCGGGACCTATTCCATCAACGAAGTGGTCTCTTCGCAACCGCGCGTCGACCCGCGTTGGCTCTGTCGCAACGCCATCGACGCCGGCCGCTGGAACAACATGGCGATCTCGCCGGCCTCGACCGCGAACTACGATTGGTTTCTCGACACGTTCTGCCGCTCGGAACAGGAGAGGGCATCGGTCGGTGGTGGCTCGATCCACGAGGTTTTGGCAACAGAGATCGACGAGGCGCTTAAAAAGCGGTCGACCATCCTGTTTCATCCCTATCTGTTCGGCTCCCCCTTTGGCGATGTCGCCAGCGGCAGCTTTGTCGGCCTTCATGGCTGGCACAATCGCGGCGATATGCTCAAGGCGGTTCTGGAGGGCATTGCTTTCAATCATCGTACCCATGTCGAAGCCTTGCGCGACGGCTTTGCCATCAGCGAAATCCGCCTGACCGGCGGCGGCTCGCGCAATCCGGCCTTCGTCCAGATGTTTGCCGATGTGTTGAACGCCCCGGTCATCGTTACCTCGACCGACGAGGCCGCGGCGTTTGGCGCTGCGCTTTGCGCGGGTGCGGCGGTTGGCATCTTCGCGACGCCGCAAGAAGGCGCCAGGCAAGTCGGCATGACCGCGCGCCAATACGAGCCAGTGCCGGCCTCGAGTGCTGTGTTCAACGAGCGCTTTTCCCTCTATGGCCGCATAGCCGGTGCGCTCGAACCGCATTGGCCTGACATCGAGAAACTGGCGCGGCCAGACACCGGGGGAAGCGCATGATCAAGGCCGACGAACGACGCGAAGAGATCGCCGATTATGTGATCAAGCTCGGCCAGGTACGCATCGACGATCTGGTCGAGCATTTCGGCGTGTCGCGTATGACCATCCACCGGCACATCGACCGGCTGGCGCAGCAGGGCGTGTTGCGCAAGCTGCACGGTGCGGTCACGGTTCAGCCTTCCGGTCTCTACGAAAGCGCCTTCCGCTACCGGGTGACGGTCAACCGTGCCGAAAAGGATGCTCTGGCGCGGACAGCACTCGATTATATCGAAGCTGGCCAGGTGGTGATGCTGGACGATTCGTCAACGGCAAATGCGGTCGCTACGCTCCTGCTCGACGTCAAGCCGCTGACCGTCATCACCAACTCAGTGGCGACGGCTGCACTGCTGACCCATGTCGACGAACTCGACTTCATCTGTCTCGGCGGCCAGTACCACAACACCTACAACGCCTATATCGGCATCGTCTGCGAGAACGCGGTGGCACAGCTTCGCGCCAATGTGCTGATCTGTTCGGCTTCGGCCATCACCGGAACCACCGCCTTCATCCAGGATCCCAATGTCGTGCGGGTCAAGCAGGCGATGATGGCCGCATCGGTCAAGCGTATCCTTCTGATCGACCATGCCAAGTTCGATAGGATCGCGCTGCATGTCTTCGATGATCTGACCAGCTTCGATGTCGTGCTGGCGACCGAAGGCCTGGGCGATGCGCGGGCGCAAGCCCTCGAACGGGCCGGCGTGAAGCTGCGCATCGTCAAGACGAAAGCGCCATGAGCTCGAGCGAAGCAATACGTACGGAAAATCCAGCCGGGCGTCTGGCCGCCATGGCCGGAGCCGGGGAGGTCGACGTCGTCATTCTTGGCGCCGGCATCAACGGGGCAGGGCTGTTTCGCGATCTGTGCGCGCAAGGCGTCAGCTGCCTGATCGTCGACAAGGCGGATTTCGGCTCCGGCACGAGTGCTGCGCCATCGCGGCTCATTCATGGCGGTCTGAAATATCTCGAAACCGGCGAGTTCAGGCTGGTGGCGCAGTCGACGCTCGAACGCAATTTGCTTTTGAAAAACGCGCCGCACTATGTCAGCCCGCTGCCAACGGTCATCCCGATCTTCTCCTGGAGCAAGGGCATGCTGGCGGCGCTGCGGACGCTGTTCGGCTCGACCAGCGCGCCGCGCAGCCGTGGCGCCGTCCTGATCAAGATCGGCCTGATGATCTATGATTTCTATGGCTCGCGAAACCAGGTCATGCCGCGTCACCGCATGGTCGGGCGGCGCCAGGCGCTCAGTGAGATGCCGGCGCTCGCCCCCTCGATCGTCGCCACCGGCACCTATTACGACGCCAAGATAAGCCACCCCGAGAGGCTCGTGCTCGAACTGATCCTCGATGGGCTGCAGGCAAACGAGGCCTCGGCCAGCGCGAACTACACGGCGCTGGCGAAGTCCGCCGATGGCGTGCTGACCTTCCAGCCGGAAAACGGCGCGGCCTTTTCGGTGCGGCCGAAGCTGGTGGTCAATGCCGCCGGTCCATGGATCGACGATGTCAACGATTCGCTAGGCGCGCCGTCGAAGATGATCGGCGGCACCAAGGGCTCGCACATCCTGTTGAAGCACGACGAGCTGGTCAAAAGCCTGGCCGGACGCATGCTGTATTTCGAAGCCGATGACGGCCGCATCTGCCTTGTCTACGACTATCTCGGCCTGGCGCTGGTCGGCTCCACCGACATCAAGGCCGACAACCCCGACGCGGTGCGCTGCGAACCTGACGAAGTCGAGTACCTGCTCGACAGCGTACGGACGCTGCTGCCGGGGATGGCGTTCGAGCGCGACCAGATCGTCTATGCCTATAGCGGCATCCGGCCGCTGCCGGCCTCGGATGCATCGGTGCCCGGCTTGATCAGCCGTGACCACTCGGCGCCCGTCGCCGAGCCGGATCGGAACAGACCTTTCGCAGTCATCTCGCTGATCGGCGGCAAGTGGACGACCTTTCGCGGCTTCGCCGAGGAAGTCGCCGACACCGTGCTCGGCCGCCTGCAGCGCAGCCGCAAGGTGACGACGCAGACCATGCCGATCGGCGGCGGCAGGGATTTCCCGGCTGATGCTGCAGCGCGAGCAAGTTGGCTGGCTCTGGCTCACTCGGAGACGGGCGCTGGAGAACGGCGTCTCGAGGCGCTGCTGTCGCGATATGGCACCAGAGCCACGCAGATCGCCACACATGAGCCGGATGATGAGGGCCGACTGCCGGATTCAGAAAGCTACAGCCGATCGGAAATTGACTACATCGTCCGCACCGAGTTCGTCGAACATCTGGCCGATATCGTCATGCGCCGCAGCACCCTGGCGATATCAGGGTCACTGACGGGCCGGGATCTGCAGGAGATTGCGACGATTGCCGGACGGGCGCTGGGCTGGAGCGCCGGGCGCCTCGCAGAGGAAGTCGAGGCCGCCGCCCTGGAACTCGAGGACCGGAACCTGATGCGGCTGGGCTGATCATTCCGTCGCCGATGCTCTTTCCCAAGGCAATCCGGTCGGTTTGCCTAAGGATGCGCCGCATCCCCAATCGCTCAACTCACAGGTGGATTGGGATTTTGCCGATGTCAGATATTATTATGGAGAAACAGCTAGTTAGAAAAAAATTAGATAGCCGATGGCTGTGCAATTCTACTGGCTCAGGCACGAAATAACACAGATTGACGTTAAATTAACATAGCCGTATGATCGAGTAACATGCTCACCTCCTAATAGGTCGATGTTGCCCGCCGAAATGCCGGCAGACCGGCGTTTCGGGAAGGGCGAGACCTGTGAATTCCCCATATGTGCATGCGCCAAATCCGGCGAGGGATTGACAGCGATGCAGGGATGTGAAAATTTTTGCACACAAAGATAATAATATCATCTCAGGGAGGAGATGTCTTGAAATCCGGCGGAGCCACTAACCGCGATCATGAGTCCAGCCTCGCCACCCGCGCGGCCTGGCTTCACTATGCCGGGGGTCTGACGCAGGCCCAGGTGGCCAAGCGGCTCGGCCTGACCAGCCTCAAGGCGCATCGGCTCATCACCCGGGCCACCCAGGATGGCCTTGTCAGGGTGATCATCGACGGCGATGTCGGCGAATGCATCGACCTCGAGCAGCAGCTGATCACTGCTTACGGGCTCGACTACTGCGAGGTTGTTCCTGATCTCGATCAGGACGAGCTGCCGCTGAAGGCGCTTGGGATCGCCGGCGCTCAGTTTCTGAAACGAGAGATCGATCGCGGCGAGGACATGCTGATCGGCGTCGGCCATGGCCGTACCCTTGCCGCAAGCGTCGAGTATCTGACGCGCACCGCCGCTGCCCATATCCGTTTCGTCTCGCTGCTTGGCGGCGTGACGCGCAAATTCGCGGCCAACCCGCACGATGTCATGCATCGGCTGGCCGAGCGGACCGGCGCGCAGGCTTATGTGATGCCGGTGCCTTTCGTCGCCAACACCGCCGAGGACCGTGAAGTGCTGCTTGGTCAGCGCGGCATTAGCGATGTCTTCGACCTCGCAAGCCGGTCCGACCTGATGTTCGTCGGCATAGGGACCGCCGAGCGGGAAGCTTCGTTGGTCGCTACCGGCATGATCGAACATTCCGAAATCGATGAGGTGAAACGCGATGGCGGCGTCGGCGAGCTGCTCGCCCACTTCTTCGACGACAAGGGGCGCCCGGTGGAAACGGCGCTGTCGGACAGAATTCTCGCGCTTCCGCGGGACCAGTTGAAGGGCCGCCGGATCGTCGCCGTCGCCGGCGGCAAGATCAAAGTGCGTGCCATCAAAGCGGTGCTCGAAAGCCGCTATCTGAGCGGCCTGATCACCGACGAGTCCACCGCTCGTGCCCTTGTCGAACAGAACAAACCCAATGGCGCGAAGCGCCATGTGAACGGAGGATCGTCAAATGCGTGACAAGCGCGGATCAGCCTTGCTGGCGGTTGCGTCATGAGCGCGAAAGCCGCCACCGCATCGACCAGGCCGGCTTCGCCCGCCCTGCGTCGGGCACTTGCCGGCGCCGCGGTTGTCGTCCTGCTCGGCGCCATGGCGCTCGACACCAAGGTGGTCAGGATCGGCTCTGCCGGCGATGTCCGCAGCGCCGTCTTTTCCGCCGCTGACTACGGCAAGTCGGAGTTTCCCAAGGTGCAGGCCGATGTCGAGGCACGCGCCGCCGACGCGGTGACGGTGGCTGCTGCTATCGCCAAGGACAGGGCGACGGCGGAAAAGGAATATGGCGTGCCAGCGGGCGTCGGACCGGTCATCTCGGTCAAGTTCACCGGTGTCGTCGGCGAAGGAAAATCCGGCATCTACAAGGTCGCCGTCGAAGGCGTGCCGGACACGCTGATGATCCGGGTGCAAACGGGACCGGCGATCAACGGCACCGAGCTTCGCGACGCCACCGGCAAGATCACATTCGGCCAGTTCACCAACCAGATCGAATACCAGGACGCCGGTTCGGCGTTGAACAACGAGATGAAGAAGGAAGTCCTGGCCAAGGTCGACACCAGCACCTTGACCGGCAAGACCGTATCGGTGGTAGGCGCATTCAAGCTGGTCAACCCGAAGAGCTGGCTGGTCACTCCGGTGAGGCTGGAGGTCAAATGAGCGCGGCTGCAGACACCGGACCCGCGACCGGCGACGCCGTGCTTTCGGCGCGCAACATCGTCATGTCGTATGGCGGCGTTCATGCGCTCAAGGGCGTCAATTTCGACATCCATCGCGGCAAGGTCACGACGCTGTTCGGCGAGAACGGCGCCGGCAAGTCGACGCTGATGAAGATCCTGTCCGGCGTCGTCACGCCGACATCCGGCGACATCGTGCTCGACGGCAATCTCGTCAGCTTCTCCTCATCCTCGGACGCGCGCGATCGCGGCATCTCGATCATCCACCAGGAACTCAGCCTGGCGCCGAACCTCAGCGTTCGCGACAACATCTTCATGGGCCGCGAACTGCGCACCAGAACCGGCCTCGACTTCGCCGAAGAATCGCGCCAGGCGCGCGCGCTGATGGCCGATCTCGAAGAGGACATCGACCCGATGACTCTCGTCGAGGATCTGCGCCTGGGTCAACAGCAGATCGTCGAGATCGCGCGGGCGCTGTCGGTCGATTCACGCATCCTCATCATGGACGAGCCGACCTCCGCGCTCAGTGCAACCGAGGTCGAGGTGCTGTTCAAGGTGATCCGCGATCTGACCAGCCGCGGCGTCTCCATCGTCTACATTTCACATCACCTCGAAGAAGCGCTGCAGATCACCGACTACGCCGTTGTCCTGCGCGACGGCGCCATAACGGCAACGGCCGAAGCCAGGGACATCGACCTCGAGTGGATCGTGCGCAACATGGTCGGCGAGAATTTCGATCTCGGCTCGCCGCCGACCGGTCATGCGTTCGGCGAGGTCGCCCTTTCGATCGAGGACGTCAGCGTCGTTGACACTTCGGGCTCGGGCTATTCCGTCGTCGATCACCTGTCGCTGGACGTCAGGGCCGGCGAGATCGTCTGCATCTATGGGCTAATGGGCGCCGGGCGCACGGAATTGCTGGAGGCCGTCGCCGGACGAGTGCCGATGGCGGGCGGTCGCGCGCTTCTGGAAGGCGAGGACGTCTCGGGGTTGAGCATTGCCCAGCGCATCTCCAGAGGGCTTGTGCTGGTCCCCGAGGACCGCCAGCGCGACGGGCTGGTGCAAACGATGACCGTCGGCCGCAATCTCTCGCTTGCCAGCATCGAGGCGTTCGCCAAGGGGCTGTTTCTGTCCCGTTCCAGGGAGCGAGAGCTGGTCGAAGACTCGATCCGCAAGGTGACTGTCAAGACCGCAGGTGGCAACGCCATGATCGGATCGCTGTCGGGTGGCAATCAGCAGAAGGTCGTCATCGGCAAGATGCTGACGACCAAGCCCAAGGTCATCCTCCTCGACGAGCCGAGCCGCGGCATCGATGTTGGCGCCAAGGCCGAGGTCTTCCGCTTGTTGAGCGAACGCGCCGCTCAAGGGCTTGCGGTCGTCTTCTCGACCTCTGAGGTCAACGAATGCCTCAGCATTGCCCACCGCATCGTCGTCATGCGGCGTGGCAGGATTTCAGCTGAATTCGGCGCCAACGCCACCAAAGAGCAGATCATGGCCGCCTCCGGCGAAGCCGTGGTCGCCTGATCACCAGAATTTCGGAGCCCAGACCCATGACCGACGTCAGCCAGGCCAGAAAACAGTCCAGTCCAAGCGCGAGCGAAGGCTTCGATCTCGCCAAGTTGCTGCTCGAGGGCCGGGCCTTCTTTGCCCTGATCGTCATCATCGTCGTCTTCTCGATCCTGTCGCCCTACTACCTCTCGGTGGCGAACTTCCTGACCATGGCTTCGCATGTCGCCATCTTCGGAATCCTCGCGATCGGCATGCTGCTCGTCATCCTCAATGGCGGCATCGATCTGTCGGTGGGGTCGACGCTGGGTTTGGCCGGCGTCGTTGCCGGATTCCTGATGCAAGGGGTGACGCTGACCTGGCTGGGCGTCGTTCTCTATCCGCCGGTCTGGGTGGTTGCGGTGCTGGCCTGCATGCTGGGCGCGGTCGTCGGGCTGATCAACGGCGTGCTCATTGCGCGCTTCAAGGTTCCGGCGTTCGTCGCCACGCTCGGCGTCATGTACATGGCGCGCGGCCTGGCGCTGCTGATGACCAGCGGCCTGACCTATAACAATCTCGGCGGCAAGCCGGAGCTCGGAAACACCGGCTTCGATGCGCTTGGCTTCAACCGCTTGTTCGGCGTGCCGACGGGCGTCGTGGTTCTCGTGGTCATCGCGCTGATCGGCAGCATCGTGTTGAACCGCACCGCCTTCGGGCGCTGGCTCTACGCCTCGGGCGGCAACGAGCGCGCGGCCGAACTGTCCGGCGTTCCGGTCAAGACGGTGCAGATTTCGGTCTATGTGCTGTCAGGCATCTGCGCCGCTATTGCCGGCCTGATCCTGTCATCGCAGTTGACGTCGGCGGGACCGACCGCGGGCACCACCTACGAATTGACGGCCATCGCGGCCGTCGTCATCGGCGGCGCGGCACTGACCGGCGGCCGTGGCAACATCCGCGGAACCCTGCTCGGGGCCTTCGTCATCGGCTTCCTGTCCGACGGTCTGGTGATCATCGGCATCTCATCCTACTGGCAGACAGTGTTCACGGGCGCGGTCATCGTGCTCGCCGTGCTCCTCAATGCCGTTCAGTATCGCCGCCGTAGCAAGCTCCCAAGCGCGACAGGTGGCCAACCGACTTCTCAGAAACGGGGGAAGGCCGAACCGGCCAATCCTGCCCAAGGGAAGATTGCCAGGTGAACTGGCAGCAACACCGCGTAATCATTGGAGGAATGTACATGAAAACCATGCTGAAAAGTCTGCTCGCCGCCGCGATGGTCGTCGGGTTCACGGCCGCCGCGTCAGCCGCGGGCCTGATCTCGATCATCGTCAACGATCCGGCCAACCCCTACTGGCTGACTGAGGGCAACGTCGCCAAGGCCGAGGCCGAGAAGCTTGGCTATACAGCCAATGTCGGCGCCCACAAGGGCGATACCAATACCGAAAGCAATTTGATCGACACCGCCATCACCAACAAGTCGGTGGCGATCATCCTCGATCCGGCCAACGCTGACGGCTCTGTCGGTGCGGTGAAGAAGGCGATTGCAGCCAACATCCCGGTGTTCCTCGTCAATGCCGAGATCAATCAGGAAGGCCTCGCCAAGGGTCAGCTCGTTTCCAACAACGCGCAAGGCGCTGCTCTCGGTGCCCAGCAGTGGGTGCAGGCCGTCGGCGAAAAGGGCAAATATGTCGAACTGCTCGGCGCCCCGTCTGACAACAACGCCGCTACGCGCTCGAACGGTTACGCGACTGTGCTGAGCCAGTACCCGGATCTCGAAAAGGCTGCTTCGCAGGTCGCCAACTGGGATCGTACCCAGGGCCACGACAAGATGCAGAGCATGCTGCAGGCCAATCCCGACATCATCGCCGTGATCAGCGGCAATGACGAGATGGCGCTTGGCGCGGTTGCGGCGCTGAAGGAAGCCGGCAAGCTCGCCGGCATCAAGGTCGGCGGCTTCGACGGCTCCCCGGATGCGGTTGCGGCGATCAAGTCCGGCGAACTGCAGTACACCGTGCTTCAGCCGGTCGCCATCTTCTCGGCCAAGGCCGTGCAGCAGGCGGACTCGTTCATCAAGACAGGTGCCACCGGTGCGGCGACCGAGAAGCAGCTGTTCGATTGCCTTCTCATCACCAAGGACAATGTCGACAAGTACACCGCACCCTTCGTGCTGTCTGAGTAATACCTGTACAGGGGGTGTCCTTGCGGACACTCCCTGCCTCTTCTACGAAATGACTGCCCTCGTGAACCGCCTTCGCAACCAACCGGAATTTGCGGCATGAAAGACCTGCTGATCGGCATCGACGCGGGAACGTCGGTGATCAAATCGATCGCTTTCGACCTGTCCGGGCGGCAGCTCGCCATGACGTCGGTGCCCAACAGCTTCGTCACGCTGGAAGGCGGCGGCGCCGAGCAGGACCTCGACCAGACCTGGCGCGACATGGCGCGGACCGTTCGCGATCTCGCGGCCAAGGTTCCCGACCTCGCGCAACGAACCGCAGCGGTGGCCATCACCGGGCAGGGCGACGGAACCTGGCTGATCGATGGCGAGGGCTTGCCTGTCTCGCGCGCCTGGCTGTGGCTCGATGCCCGCGCTGGACATTTGGTGGACGAGATGCGCGCCGATCCCCGGGATCGCAGGCGGTTCGAGTTGACCGGCACGGGTCTCAATTCCTGCCAGCAAGGCGCCCAGCTTGCCTTCATGAAAAAAAACTATTCCGACATGCTGGAGCGGGCGGCGACCGCCCTGCATTGCAAGGATTGGCTCTACTTCAAGATGACAGGCGAACGCGCCACGGATCCCTCCGAGGGAACCTTCACCTTCGGCGATTTTCGGTCGCGCAGCTATTCCGACGAAGCCCTCGACATCCTGGATCTGACGACGCATCGCCGCCTGTTGCCTCCCATGCTCGAAGGCACCACCGACCATCATCCGCTGTCGCGGTCGGCGGCGGCAGAGACCGGCCTGCTCGAAGGCACGCCGGTGGTGCTGGGTTACGTCGATATGGTCATGACGGCGCTCGGAGCCGGCCTCTATGATCCCTCGGGCAATGTCGGCTGCACGGTCATCGGCTCGACCGGCATACACACACGCTTTGCCGCCACTCCCGACGATGTCGTGCTGAACGACGATGGCTCCGGCTACACGATCGCCATGCCTATTCCAGGCGCCTTTGCCCAATTGCAGTCCAACATGGCGGCGACGCTCAACATAGATTGGGTGCTTGGCCTAGCGCGCGACGTGCTCGCCACGGCTGGCGGCAAGCCTTCTCATGACGAGTTGCTGAAGGCCCTCGACGCTTGGGTGGAAGCATCGGAGCCTGGTTCGCTGATCTACCAGCCTTATATATCGCTGGCCGGTGAAAGAGGACCGTTCGTCGATCCTGACGCACGCGCGGGATTCATCGGCCTTTCGGTCAAGCATGGCTTTGGCGATCTGGCGCGCGGCGTCCTCGAGGGACTGGCCTTCGCCGCACGCGATTGCTACCAGGCGATGGGCGCCGTGCCGGGCGAAATCCGCCTGTCGGGCGGCGCCGCGCGCAGCCCGTCCCTACGCCGCATCATCGCAGCGGCGACAAGGGCACAGGTGCGCACCAGCAGTCGCCAGGAAGCCGGCGCGGCAGGCGCCGCGATGATGGCCGCGGTCGGCCTCGGCGTCTATGGCTCGATGGAAGACTGCGCCGCCGAATGGGTGACGCCGCTTCTCGGCGACTGCGATGCCTATGACGAGGCGCTTTCGCAAACCTACGATGCCCTCTTCCCTTCCTTCGTTGCAGCGCGTCAGGCGCTTCGGCCGGTGTGGAAGGGCATGGCGCACCGCACAGGAGCAGGATCTTGAGCAATACAACAGATGTCGTCGATCTCTTCGTGATCGGCGGCGGCGTCAATGGAGCCGGCATAGCGCGTGATGCGGCAGGTCGCGGGCTGTCCGTCATCCTGTGCGAAAAGGACGATCTCGCGCAAGGCACGAGCTCGCGCTCCGGCAAGCTGGTGCATGGCGGCCTGCGCTACCTCGAATATTATGAATTCCGGCTGGTTCGCGAAGCACTGATCGAACGCGAGGTGCTGCTCGAGGCGGCGCCGCACATCATCTGGCCGATGCGCTTCGTTCTTCCGCACAGCCCGCAAGACAGGCCGGCATGGCTGGTCCGGCTCGGGCTGTTTCTCTACGACCACCTTGGCGGCCGTAAACGCCTGCCGGGGACAAGAACACTGAACCTCAAGACTGCGCCGGAAGGTGCGCCAATCAAGGACGAGTTCAAGCGCGGTTTCGAATATTCCGACTGCTGGGTCGACGATGCGCGCCTGGTGCTGCTCAACGCTCTGGATGCCCGGCAGCGCGGTGCCAGAGTGCTCACGCGCACCGCCTGTGTCGCGGCCCGTCGCGAAAACGGACTGTGGTCGATCGACATGCAGGATGGTCGCACGGGTTCGGTGACGAAGGTCCGGGCGCGGGCGCTGGTCAACGCGGCAGGCCCCTGGGTCAACGACATTGTCAGCCGCGTCGCCGGCCAGAATTCCACCCGCAATGTTCGTCTGGTGAAGGGCAGCCATATCGTCGTGCCCAAATTCTGGGAGGGGCGGCAAGCCTATCTCATTCAGAACAACGACAAGCGGGTGATCTTCGTCAATCCGTATGAGAACGATCTGGCGCTGATTGGCACCACCGACATTCCCTACGAAGGCAGGCCCGAGGAAGTGGTCGCCGAGGCCAGCGAAGTCGACTATCTGATCAAGGTGGTCAATCGCTATTTCAAGCGGCAGCTGACGCCACAGGACGTGGTCTACAGTTTCTCGGGCGTGCGTCCGCTCTATGACGACAATGCCGACAATCCAAGCGCGGTGACGCGCGACTATATTTTCGAACTCGACGCCTCCAACGGCAACGCGCCGCTGCTTTCGGTATTCGGCGGCAAGATCACCACCTTCCGCAAGCTGTCGGAACACGCGCTGGAAAAGATCCAGCCGTTTTTTCCGATGATGAAGAAAGCCTGGACGGCCAAAATTCCCTTGCCGGGAGGCGACCTGCCCAATGCGGACTTCGAGCAGTTCCTGAGCGATCTGCATTCCGAGTTTTCATGGCTCAGCCCGTCGCTGGTGAAGCATTACGCGCGAAGCTATGGCACCCGCGCCAGGCAATTGCTCGCTGGCGCACAGCGCGAAGCCGATCTCGGCCGCCGCTTCGGTCCCGATCTATATGAACGGGAGGCAAGGTTCCTGGCCGAGACCGAATGGGCCGGCACATCAGCCGATATACTGGAACGCCGCACCAAACATGGCCTGCATATCGATGCGGCCGAACGGAAAGCATTCGAAGACTGGTTCGATAACATCATGGCGACGGCGGACTGATGGCCTTCACGCTTTCCCTCAACACCAATCCGCTGGTCAATCGTTTCGCCGATCCAGACGATCTGATCGATGCGATCGCCTATGGCATCGGCATCCGCGACGTGCAGCTGACGCATGAATTCGTCAATCCGGGCTGGCCGGCGGCGACGATTGCCAAATTCCTGCGCCGGTTCAACAGCGCCTTGGCGCGGACCGGTGTCAAGATCACCTCCGGCATGACGGGGCCTTATGGCCGGCTCAACCATTTCGGCCACCCGGATGCGGATGTGCGGCGCTATTATGTCGACTGGTTCAAGACCTTCGCCGATATTTCCGCGGAACTCGGTGCGTCGGGCATGGGCACGCAGTTCGCCATCTTCACCCACAAGGACTTTGACCATCCGCAACGGCGGGCAGCGCTTCTCGATATCGCCCTCGAGTGCTGGCGCGAGGTGGCCGAACACGCCAAGGCGGCGGGTCTGACATACCTGTTCTGGGAGCCGATGTCGGTCGGCCGCGAGTTCGGCCACACGATCGAAAGCTGCGCCACGCTGCAAGGCGCCATCGATGCGGCGAAGCTGCCCATACCGATGAAGATGATGGTGGATATCGACCATGGCGACGTGACCTCGGCCGATCCTGCCGATACCGATCCCTATGCTTGGGCGAAAGCGTTTCCATTGCAATCGCCGATCATCCACATCAAGCAGTCTTCCATGAACAAGGGCGGGCACTGGCCGTTCACGGCCGCCTACAACAAGGACGGCCGCATAGTGCCGCAGAAGCTGCTGGACGCGGTTCGGCAGGGCGGTGGAACCGACAATGAAATTTGCCTTGAACTTTCCTTCAGGGAGAGGGAACCAGTCGACCATCAGGTTATCGAGATGATCCGCGAGTCGGTGGATTTCTGGGCCCCTCATATCGACAGCGGTCGCGACAGTCTCAAGCCCCGGACCTGAGCGAATACGTCGCCCGAAAGCCGGCTTCGGCCGCAAAAGTATCGAAGGAGAAGAAGAATGGCCCCATATTGGGTCGGCACGAGCTGGAAGATGAACAAGACGCTGTCGGAGGCGTTGCAGTTCGCCGATGCGCTGGCGGCCTTTGTGCCCGATTTCGATCTGGCAATACAGCCCTTCGTCATTCCGCCGTTCACCGCAGCGCGCCAGGTCAAGGCCGCGCTGGCCAACACCCGCGTCAAGATCGGTGCCCAGAACATGCATTGGGCCGATGCTGGCGCCTGGACGGGGGAGATCTCGCCGGTGATGTTGAAAGATTGCGGGCTGGATGTGATCGAACTCGGCCATAGCGAGCGCCGCGAGCATTTCGGCGAGGCCGATGCGACTGTGGGACTAAAAACGGCGGCCGCTGTCAGGCACGGTTTCGTGCCGCTGATCTGCGTCGGCGAGACGCTGGCTGAGCGTGAATCAGGCCGCGCCGAGGCGGTGCTGACGGCACAGGTTCTCGGCGCGCTGCAAGAGCTGAGCGGCGATCAACTGAAGGCGGAAATCCTCTTTGCCTACGAGCCCGTCTGGGCAATCGGCGAGAAGGGCATTCCCGCAAGCGCCGACTATGCCGACAGGCAGCAACAGCTGATCAAGAAGGTTGCCGCCGACCGGCTGCCGATTGCTCCACCTGTGCTTTATGGTGGCAGCGTCAATCCAGGCAACGCGGCCGAACTCATCGGCCAGCCGCATATCGATGGCCTGTTCATCGGCCGCTCGGCGTGGCAAGCGGAAGGCTATATCGACATTCTGAAAAAGGCGTCGGCCGCCATCGCGCGCTGACTGCCAAAAGACCTAGCAAAGGAGCTCATCATCATGAAGATCGCACTCGGAGCCGACAGCGCCGGCAAGCCGCTGCTCGACGTCATCGCCAAGCATCTCGCCACCAAGCCGGAACTGCAG
>NZ_RZPQ01000430.1:0-5023 GCF_003999135.1 Mesorhizobium sp. M7A.F.Ca.CA.004.06.1.1
AGACCGGAACGCTCACGCTCGGACAACCCCGGCTCCTCAATGCATCGTCGATCGATCCGGCCATGCTGGCAATCGCGGCAGACATGGCCGCGCACTCGCGTCACCCGTTTTCAAAGGCCATAACCGGCTTTGCCGCTCCTGGCGGGCAACACAAATTCGATGCCGTCACAGAGCATCCGGGGTTCGGGATCGAAGCCACTGTCGCCGGAAGCATCTGGCGGCTGGGTCGACGCGGATGGGCTGGATGGAAGGCCCGGACCGGTGGTGAAGGCAACCATGGCTATGGCGGAACGGTGCTGACAAAAGACGGGTTCATTGTCGCGACCTTCGATTTCGAGGATGCGCTGCGCGCCGACGCGGCGGCGGCGATCAAGCGATTGAACGATACTGGGGTGTCGATGCAAATGCTGTCGGGCGATACCGCAGGTGCCTGCGGCGAAGTTGCAAGAATGCTGGGTGTCGACGACTTCGTTCCGTGCCTGCTGCCGTCGGGCAAGGTCGAGCGCATCGAGACCCTGGCGAAAGACGGACACAAGGTTCTGATGGTTGGCGACGGCCTCAACGACACGCCGGCGCTGAGCGCGGCGCATGTCTCGATCGCTCCGGCCACCGCCGCCGACATTGGCCGCAATGCCGCCGACTTCGTATTCCTGCGCGAAAGCCTTCTGGCAGTGCCTCTCGCGCTGGACGTCTCGCGCAAGGCGGGACACCTGATCCGCCAGAACATCGCGATTGCGATCGTCTACAATGCCGTCGCCGTGCCGATCGCCATCCTGGGCCACGCCACGCCTTTGTTAGCGGCGATTGCCATGTCTGCCTCATCGGTGCTTGTTATTGGAAACGCATTGCGCTTGCACGGCTTCGGGGCGAATGCGACGCTGCAAGTTATTCAAAAAGTCGGACGCTCCGCAGTCAGCTATTCGGCATAATCCTCGTGACGACGTTGCTCTATCTCATACCAGTGGCCCTTTTTCTGGGTGCACTGGGTGTGTCCGGCTTCGTCTGGGCATTGCGAAGCGGTCAATACGAAGATCTCGACGGAGCCGCCGAGCGGATACTAATTGATCGGGACGACAAACCGGAACGCTGATTTCAATCCGCTGTGCATAAGATGCGCGGATCGCGCTCGTCAGTCGAGCCGGCTCGGTCGGGAACAAGCTGTCCATGCTCCATGCTCCATGCTCCATGACCATCTTGACCTAAGCTGCACACTACATTTGTGAAAAGCCTCTGTCGTGCGAAGGACTGCCTACCATTGCACCCAGTATGAGGCGGCTGATGCCACGAGAGTACCTCGCGTGGCCGGACGAGAGCTTGGCAATGTGCGCACGGGTTCCAAAGTGGAACGTCACGGTCGATCACCTGACCGTGAACCGCCAGTGCCGATTGGTCATGTCTGGCTGATCCAGATCAGGGTCATACTCATCGGTGTGGTCTATTGACCAGTCTTCGACGGAGAAATGCATGACTTACGGAAAGATTGGTCGTCATTATCAGCACCTTCACGGTTCTGGGTTTTCTGTCGTGTGGTCGGCCATGCCTTGTGCTTACGGCGCAGCCATTAGCTGACCGGCGTCGTGTGTATCTCGCTTGCTGGCTGACCATCCGCGTGGCTGCGCGGACAGGGGGGCCGATCAACAGCTTTCGCCTTTGATGGGTTGTGTGCGTCGTTGCCGATCCATCCCGATTCCCGGCCCGCGCCTTGAGGCTATGCGACGGTACCGGAACCCAGCGCACGTCACGCGGTTCCGCGCGCGTGGTGTCCGCTCGTCACGACGATGAACGAACAAGCGGCTGGAGTACCATGAACACCGTACACATCATCGACTGCCACAATGCAAATGACTACTTCGCCGACAGGCAAGAGGGACCGATCGTGCAGCACTTGTTAAAGGCTGTCAACATCCGCGCGGAGCTCCACATGGCGTTGAACCGAACGAAATTTGGTGAGGCTGTAGTACGAGCGATGGAGGCGGAGTGCGACGTGCTTCACATCGCCGGGCACGGCAATGGTGACGGGATCGCTTCGTCCAGTGGGCGAAGTGGCCTTCTTTGGGCTGACTTCGTAAAAATGTTCCAGGGCTCGCATCCAGCGCCGAAGATCCTCGTGATGTCAACGTGCTGCGGAGCATCATCGGGGTTGGGACGTGCGTTTTCGAGATCGATCAACCGTCCGAAGTTGATCATTGGTTCGAGTGACGCGCGCTATTTCGACGACTATGTCGCCGCGTGGGCTTTGCTCTATCGGCGACTGAATTGCAAGGACATCGACATCGAAGCCATGCAGCAGGTTCTTGATGAGATATGCGCGGTCGTGGATAAAAGTTTCCGCTACCTTGGCTGGGATGACGAGAGAGAGCGCTACGTTCGATACCCTCACCCTCGCAAGAGAGCCCGCTTCGACGTCGTGGAGCGTGAGTAGTATGCGCAAGGGTTCCAGGTGGAATGTGGCGATCGATGCGGCGCGGCCGTCGCTGACCAGCGTCGCGAGTGTCTCGCTTGCTGGCGGCGATCTGCGCGGCTGCGCGGCGAAAGGGCGGGATCGGTTAGCCGCATCCACCTCTGAGCGCTTTGAGTGCTTCGTTGCCGATCGATGCGAATCTCCCGGCCCAGCGCCTTTAGGCAATGCGGCGGGCACGGAGCTCATGTCACTCGGCTCAGTTTCACCGTTACACGAGGATAGGCGACCGGATGGCGGCACGCTGATGGGCTCTGACGATAATTTTGACATCGTTGTCGTTGGAGCCGGCCCGGTCGGCCTTTCGTTCGCTGCGTCGCTTGCCCAAAGCGAACTCAAGGTGGCAGTTGTTGAACAGAACACATTCGATAGTCTGGCGAATCCGGCTTTCGATGGTCGCGAAATCGCGCTGACCAACGCTTCGATCAGAACCCTTCGCGAGCTCGGCGCCTGGGATGTCATTCCGGCTTCGGACAAATCAGCACTTCAAGGCGCGCGCGTGCTCAACGGCTCGAGCGCATTCGCTCTTCGTTTCGATCCTCCCAGCAACTCTGGAGAACCGCTGGGGGTTTTGGTTCCAAATTGCCGGATCCGCGAGGCGCTGTTCAAAATCGTCCGCTTGCAGGATCGCGCCCGGCTGTTGTGCGGCCACTCGGTCGTCGATGCAACAAACAGCCAAGAAGGAGCAGTCGTAACGCTCTCTAATGGCGCGCGTTTAACTGCTCGGCTGGTTGTTGCCGCGGATTCGCGTTTGTCCGCCACGCGTGATCTGCTAGGCATCGGCGCCGATATCAACCGGCTTGGCCACTCGATGCTGATTTGCCGAGTGAGGCACGAGCGCGCCCACCACCAGATCGCCATCGAATGGTTCGATCACCATCAGACGATAGCGATATTGCCCCTAGCGGAGGGCATGTCGTCGCTGCTGCTCACATTGCGCTCAAACGAGGCCTATAGACTGCTTGCCTTCGATGATGATTTGTTCCTGTCGGAGTTGACGAAACGGTGTCGAGGGCGCCTTGGAAAAATGACCTTGGCAAGCAAGCGCCACACCTATCCGCTGGTCACGACCTGGGCGCACAAATTCCGGGCGCCGAGCGCCGCACTCATCGGCGACGCTGCCATCGGCATGCACCCGGTGACCGCTCACGGGTTCAACATCGGTCTCAGCAGCCAGAAGCAACTCGCCCGTGGAATCATGACTGCGTGCCGCGACGGCCGCAATGTTGGCGACCCCGACATGCTGCATATATACGAAAGGCGGCTGCGCCTGTCGGCGGCGCCGCTCTACCATGCAACGAACATATTGGTTGGACTCTACTCCAGAGACCACCTGGCGGCACGGCTTGCAAGGCATCTGGGGCTTCGCTTTGCCCAACATGTTCCCCTTGTCCGGCATGGGATTTCGGCGGAGCTCCAGCGGTGATACTGCACCAGCAGTCGCATTTTTGCGCGTGCTGGGCGAGCGATGGGAGAGAGTGCATGATGCACCGGAGTAATCCTGCTCCCCGACGCTGATCTCCGATTGAAGAATTAACCCGTCCTTCAGGGGGGCTGCATAGGCTGCGGACAAGCAGGAGTAAGCAAGCTGACCCGTCCAGCCTTGGAAAAAGAAGATCCGCTGGAGGCGAGAATCCTTCAGGACCAGCTCGCTGATCTGAGGGCAGGCCTTTTCGTCTCAATGCCGATAAGCATTGTGCTGTCCGGGCTGATTTTGACCGTGCAGGCCCTTTCCGGGAACGGTCTTGCTGGCGCGGCCTGGTTTTCGGTCGTTAATGCGATAAATGCCGCCCGCCTTGCACTCGCCCGTCATCAGCTGAAGGAACCCGGAGTCCAGGATGATCTGACACGGGTTTGGCTGCGGCTTCGCTGGTTTGGCAGGCTTGCTCTTCTGGCGGGATTCACCTGGTCATTCCTTGCCGTCCTAACGGCTGGATACACGACGTCTCAAGCATCGCTGCATCTAATAATTCTGGCGGGCATTTCAGCTGGCGCGGTCACGTACGGCAGCTCATATGCTGCGGCAGCGATATGCTTCATCACACCGCCACTCCTCATTGCCGCCGCATGTTTGCTGACGAAGGGAGCCCCGGAAAACTACATTCTGGCTTTTGCCGTCCTGCTTTTCGAGGGCGGCCTGGTTCGATCCTCGTTCGTTGGACAAGCGCGCTTCCGTGACGCGAGCCGCCTGAGACATCAAGCCGAGCGGCTTGCCGCGGAAATGGAGCGCAATTCCAGGGAGGACCATCTTACCGCGCTCCTCAACAGGCGGGGCCTCGAACATGCAATCGATCAGTTTGAGAACACCGATGGACCCTTTGTGGCCATGCTGATTGATCTGGACGGGTTCAAATCTGTCAACGATACCTACGGTCACAGAACGGGTGACGAGCTGCTTGCCAGGATCGCCCGCCGAATAGAGGAAGAAGCACCGGAGGGCTCAACGCTCGCCCGCATCGGTGGGGATGAATTCGTGCTGGTTTTTTCTTCGCGAAAGAATTCTCCTTCTCCCACCAATCTCGCGTCCAATCTCATAGCCAAGCTTGCTCGCCCCTATCCTGGGAT
>NZ_RZPQ01000431.1:0-5010 GCF_003999135.1 Mesorhizobium sp. M7A.F.Ca.CA.004.06.1.1
CCGCACTCGACAATGGCTATACGCCGGCCTCGGTGATCATGGACGGGCCGATCACGATCCAGAGCGGCAACACGAGCTGGACGCCGAAGAATTACGACGGCACCGTTGCCGGTCCGGCGACCCTGCGCTCCGGCATCGAGAAGTCGCGCAACCTGATGACGGTGCGGCTTGCCAATGACATGGGGATGAAGCTGGTCGTCGAATATGCCGAGCGCTTCGGTGTCTACGACCATCTGGCACCCTATCTACCGATGGCGCTGGGTTCCGGCGAAACCACCGTGATGCGCATGGTGTCGGCCTATTCGATCATGGCCAATGGCGGCAAGTCGATCAAACCGTCGCTCATCGACCGCATCCAGGACCGCTACGGCAAGACGGTGTTCAAGCAGGACGAACGTGGCTGCCAGGGCTGCAATGCGCCCGAATGGCAGAACCAGCCGGAGCCGGAACTCGTCGACAATTCCGAGCAGGTGCTCGATCCGATGACGGCCTACCAGATCACCTCGATGATGGAAGGTGTCGTGCAACGCGGCACCGGCGCCACCATCAGTGAACTCGGCCGTCACATCGCTGGCAAGACTGGAACGACCAACGACGAAAAGGACGCCTGGTTCATCGGTTACACGCCCAACCTCGTCGTCGGCCTCTACATGGGCTACGACACGCCGCGCGGCCTTGGCCATGGCGCCACCGGTGGCGGCCTCGCAGCCCCGATCTTCAAGGACTTCATGCGGGTGGCGCTGGACGGCACGCCCAATGTCGATTTCAAGGTGCCCGAAGGCATGAACCTGGTCGCCATCAACCGCAAGACCGGCATGCGTGCCGCATCGGGCGATCCGGGCACCATCATCGAAGCCTTCAAGCCGGGTACCGGTCCCGCCGACAGCTATTGGGTCATCGGCATGGGCGCCGACGGCTCCAATGCCACCGGTGGCGCGTTGTCACCGCAGGCCAACCAGGCCATCCAGTCCGGCGGCGGCGGCCTCTACTGACGATTTTCATGAGCGGATGGGCTGGCCTTGGCGCCAGCCCATTTTGCTTTACAGCCGGCGGCGGCCTGCCTATGTATCGCGCCGACCGACTTCAGCAAACAGGACAGAACAGCCAGCCATGCGCGCGGAAACGCAGAATATTGTCGACGAGATCAGGCAGGCGATAACCCTGCTGAGGAGGCATCTTTGACTGGGATCAGGCCATAAAGCGGCTTGAATACCTTAATGTGCGCGCCGAGGACGCCAGCCTCTGGAACGAGCCGCTGGAAGCGCAGAAGCTGATGCGCGAGCGCCAGGGCCTGGAAGAGGGCATCGCCTCGGTGAAAGGTCTGACGCAGGCGCTGGAAGACAATATCGGCCTGATCGAGCTCGGCGAGGAAGAGCGCGACGAGGGGGTCATTGCCGAGGCCGAAGCCGCGATCCGCTCGATGCAAGGCGAAGCGAAGGCCCGCCAGGTCGAGACGTTGCTGTCGGGTGAAGCAGATTCCAACGACACCTATCTCGAAATCCATGCCGGTGCCGGCGGCACCGAAAGCCAGGACTGGGCCTCGATGCTGCTGCGCATGTACACGCGCTGGGCCGAGCGTCGTCGCTTCAAGGTCGAAGTGCTGGAAATGCATGACGGCGAAGAGGCCGGCATCAAGTCGGCCACGTTGATGATCAAAGGCCACAATGCCTATGGCTGGATGAAGACGGAATCGGGCGTTCATCGCCTGGTGCGTATTTCGCCCTATGACAGCAATGCGCGCCGGCATACGTCCTTCGCCAGCGTCTGGGTCTATCCGGTCATCGACGACACGATCGAGATCGACGTCTCGGAATCGGATGTCCGCATCGATACTTATCGCTCGTCCGGCTCGGGCGGCCAGCACGTCAACACCACCGATTCGGCGGTGCGCATCACGCATCTGGCCACCGGCATTGCGGTCGCCTGCCAAGCCGAACGTTCGCAGCACAAGAACAAGGCCAAGGCCTGGGAGATGCTGCGCTCGCGCCTTTACGAGGAAGAGCTGAAGAAGCGCGAGGCAGTTGCAAACGCCACCGAAGCGTCGAAGAGTGATATAGGCTGGGGTCACCAGATACGCTCCTATGTGCTGCAGCCCTACCAGCTGGTGAAGGATCTCCGCACCGGCGTCGAGAGCACCAGCCCGTCGAGCGTGCTCGATGGCGACCTCGACGATTTCATGGAAGCCTCGTTGTCGCAGCGCATCGAAGGCGGTGCGGGCGAAGCCGTAGCAGACCTGGATTAGGATATGTCCATGTTCAGGTGAGGCTAGCCTGACCTCAATCTGAACATACCCCTGCGCACCACAGCGACGGAGGAGTGGGTTGCCGAGCAAGCTCACCGGAAAGTGCTTCTGCGGCGCGGTTCACTACGAGGTCGCCGACGAATTCCTCTATGCCGCGAATTGCCATTGTTCGAACTGCCGGCGCACCACCGGTTCGGCCTTCAAGCCTTTCGCCGGTATCGAGCGTGAAAAGCTTGTCCTCACCGAAGGCGGGGACAAGCTCCTGATCTTTGGCGACGAAAGCGGCCATAACGCGCATTGCGGCCGGTGCGGCTCCTTGCTTTATTCGCTGGTGCGCGACGGCGCCTACGTCCATGTCGCCATGGGAACGCTCGTCAACGACCCGTCCATCCGCCCGACCGAGCACATCTTCGTCGGTTCGAAGGCGGGCTGGTTCACCATCACCGATGACCTGCCGCAGCATCAAGAGCACGTGATTGCCGGCTCTGACCAGCAATAGGCTGGAACCACAGCGGGCCAATTCCGTTTATTCGACGCCCGTTTGCCGGGAATTGACCTTGGCCTCATCTCGTCGGCGGTAGCGGATACCTGACGTCTATAGAACGATGTCGGGAATGCATCTTCTTGCGCCGACCAAGGAATCAGCCCAGCATCCAAACGCTGGGAGAGAAAAAGCATTTATGGCCGGACGCGGCATATCTGCGACCCGACGATCCGGCCACTGGGAAGATACGTTCCGGGAACGGGCAAGCGAAACGCTTGAGCTCGTTTGAAAGGAACGCGTCATGTCTGCTGCCACACTCAGATCGGCCAATGCCGTTCAACCGGCTGGCCGACTTTTGTTTTCCCTGTTCGCGATCGGCGCGATGGCAATGCTGACGGCACCCGCCTTCGCGCATGACGCCACACCCACGGCGGCAAAGCCACAGGGCTGGAGTTATCCGTTCGCATGCTGCGCCAACTATGATTGTCGCACGACCCATACAGGCGAAGTGCTGGAGAAACCCGAGGGCTATGTCATCGCCGGAACGGGTGAGATCGTTCCAATGACCGACAAGCGTGTCAAGGACAGCCCGGACGGCGAGTTCCATTGGTGTGCGCACCAGGCGGGCCTCGACGCCGGCAAGACAATCTGCCTGTTCGTGCCGCCGCGCTCCTATTGACGACAGGACGGCGGTCGGACGTCCGCGGTCGCGTGTGACCGGGACCGCAGGCCGGGTTTGCGCAGTTCGGGTGATGCCTGCTGACAGACAGTTGTCAGGAGCACCTCTTTATGCTGCCTTTGCCGCACGGGGTGGCGGGCGACAGGAGGAGTTCGTTGATGACCATCAAGGCAAGCTGTCATTGCAAGGCGACGACATTCGAGGTTTCGCAGGCACCGCAGACGGTGACGCAATGCACCTGTTCTTTCTGCTCGAAGCGCGGCTCGCTCTGGGCCTACTACGTGCCTTCGCAATTCAAGCTCACCAGCCCGATGGAGAACGTCTCTTTCTACCGCTGGGGATCGAAAACCGTAAAGCACGGTTTTTGCGCCACCTGCGGCTGCGGCACCTTTACCGAAACGCCGGACTGGTCGACCGGCGAGCCGGATTTCGACAATCCCAAGATCAGCGTCAACTCGCGACTGTTCGACGATTTCGATCTCGACAAGGTCGAAGTGGTGGTCATAGACGGCAAGAACCTCTGGTAGCCTGATCCGAACGATTGCGGCCCGGCGATGCGGCGCTATCACTGTGTATCGGTCCCTCGGGAAAAGCCGTGAGCGGCGCTTTTGCCGTTCCGCTTTTCGCCGCAATTCGTGGTACAAGTCGCGGGAAGGGCTGATTTGGCGCCACCGCAAGGCGTGACTTGGAGAGGGACCATCCTATGAAAAAGACTGTGCTCGTCGTCGTGGCGACGGCTGTGCTCGTGAGCGCCTGCACCACCACCGATCCGTATACGGGCGACCAGAAGATTTCCAACACGGCGGCCGGCGCCGGCCTTGGTGCCCTGGCGGGTGCAAGCCTTGGCCTGCTTGCCGGCGGCAACGACCGCCGCAACGCACTGATCGGCGCCGGCATCGGCGCGCTGGCCGGCGGCGCCATCGGCGCCACCATGGACCAGAACGAGGCCGAACTGCGCCGGCAGCTCGAGGGCACCGGTGTCAGCGTCACCCGCAGCGGCGACCAGATCATCCTCAATATGCCGTCCGACATCACCTTCAACTCGGACCAGGATGCGGTGAAGCCCGGCTTCTACCAAGTCCTGAACTCTGTCGCGCTGGTGCTGAAGAAGTTCAAGCAGACCACGGTCGACGTGTTCGGCCACACCGATTCGACCGGTGGCGACCAGCACAATTTCGATCTGTCGCAGCGTCGTGCTTTGGCGGTGGCGAACTATCTGTCCGGTCAGGGCGTGGATCAGCGACGCTTCGCAGTCACAGGCTTCGGCAAGACGCGCCCCGTCGCATCCAATGCCACGGCCGAAGGTCGCGCCCAGAACCGCCGCGTCGAGATCCAGCTTTCGCCGCTCACCTGATTTGTACGGCAAACCAATGCGAAACGGCTCCCATGGGGGGCCGTTTTTGTTTGAGCGGATATTGGTGTTATTCAATTAGTTATTCCTAAAATACATCTTTCCCGCAGCTATGGAAAGGAATAGCATCATCGCTGTTCCTGAGGGGATGAGGCGGTGTCACTGGCCGCGCAATCAGCATTTTTCCGCCTCGGTCTTGCACGGCCAGATCAGAAATCTGGGAGGAATGCATGACAAGAACAGCCAGCCTTGGG
>NZ_RZPQ01000432.1:0-5007 GCF_003999135.1 Mesorhizobium sp. M7A.F.Ca.CA.004.06.1.1
CCGCTGGTTTTTGCCGGTGAGGCGCGCAAGCTGAAGAAGCAGCTCGCTTCTGTCGCCGCCGGTGACGCATTCCTCCTGCAGGGCGGCGATTGCGCCGAGAGCTTCGCCGAGCATGGCGCGGACAACATCCGCGACTTCTTCCGCGTCTTCCTGCAGATGTCCGTGGTGCTCACCTTCGCCGGCGCGCAGCCGGTGGTGAAGGTTGGCCGCGTTGCCGGCCAGTTCGCCAAGCCGCGTTCGTCCGACAACGAGACCAAGGGCGAGGTGACGCTGCCCAGCTATCGCGGCGACATCATCAACGGCATCGAATTCGACCCGAAGTCGCGCATTCCGGATCCCGCTCGCCAGGAAATGGCGTACCGCCAGTCGGCGGCGACGCTCAACCTTTTGCGCGCCTTCGCGCAAGGCGGCTATGCCAGCCTGGAGAATGTGCACCGCTGGATGCTCGGCTTCGTCTCCGACAGTCCGCAGGGCGAGAAATATGAGTCTCTTGCCAACCGTATCACCGAGACGATGGACTTCATGAAGGCCGTCGGCATCACTTCGGAAACCAACTACGCGCTGCGCGAGACGGATTTCTACACCAGCCATGAGGCGCTGCTGCTCGGCTACGAGGAGGCACTGACGCGCGTCGATTCGACCTCCGGCGACTGGTACGCCACGTCAGGCCACATGATCTGGATCGGCGACCGCACCCGCCAGCCCGATCATGCGCATGTCGAATATTGCCGTGGGATCAAGAACCCGCTCGGGCTGAAATGCGGTCCTTCGCTGACGCCGGACGGCTTGCTGGAGCTGATCGACCTGCTCAATCCCGAGAACGAGCCCGGCCGGCTGACGCTGATCGCCCGCTTCGGTTCCGACAAGGTCGCCGACCATCTGCCGAAGCTGGTGCGCGCGGTGCAGAAGGAAGGCCGCTCCGTGGTGTGGTCGTCGGACCCGATGCACGGCAACACGATCGAGGCCGCCGGCTACAAGACGCGGCCGTTCGACCGCATTCTCAAGGAGGTCCAGACCTTCTTCGAGGTGCACCGCGCCGAAGGCACGCATCCGGGCGGCATCCATGTCGAAATGACCGGCAAGAACGTCACCGAATGCACCGGTGGCGCGCGCGCCATCACCGCCGAGGAATTGCAGGACCGCTACCACACCCATTGCGATCCGCGCCTTAACGCCGACCAGGCGATCGAACTGGCCTTCCTGGTCTCGGATCTGTTGAAGAAGAGCCACCCGGTGCAGCACAAGCAGGCGGTCAACGGCTGATTTTCGCGCAGTCCGAATAAGATCCACGAAAGGGCGTCCGAGAAATCGGGCGCCTTTCATGTCTGCGCTAGTCCAGTGTTCCCGGCACCAGCGGGCAGGGACTGTCAGTCCTTCTTGTAGAGCAGCCAGCTCTTGCCGGCCCGGCCTGCCATCGTCGAGTGCTTGGTGACCCGGTTGCGGCCGCTGACCTTGGAGCGATAGAGCGCCCGGTCGGCCTTGGTGTAGAGATCTTCGGGTCCTTCGGCTTCGGACGCCATGCAGATACCCATCGAGACGGTGACGGTGCCGTAATTCGTGCCGGTCTGGCTGCTGGTGAACGGCGTCTGCTCGATCAGGGCGCGAATGCGCTCCGCAACGTCATAGGTGGCGTCCTCGCTGGCGCCCTCGATGATCAGCGCGAACTCCTCGCCGCCGGTGCGGGCGACGAACATGTCGCCGCGAATGCTGGTCTGGAAAATATCGGCGATGCTCTGGATGATCTTGTCGCCGACCGGGTGGCCATAGCGGTCGTTGATATCCTTGAAGCGGTCGATGTCGACAAGAACCAGGGCGTTGAACAGGATACCCCTGTTGCTGTTGTAGATCCTGGTGATCTCCTTGTCGAAGGCGCGCCGATTCCAGATATGCGTCAAGGGATCGGTGTCAGCCAGGCGCTTGTACTCCTCAAGCTTCGACTTGACGCTTTCGAGTTCGGCCGTCTTGTCGCTGAGCGTCGAGGCCACCTGCCGGCCGTGATCGATCGTCGAATTGGTGGCAACCGCCATGGCGTTGGCGATCTTCTGCAGGAGATCCTGAGAGAGAAGGCTGCGTCCGCTGAGGCCGCTCGATGTCTCATCGAGGATCCTGCCGTATTTCTCGATGTGGCTGCGCTCGCTCCGCAGCAGCGAAGCAACCTCCTCGAGCTCCCTGGCAATGACGTCTCTGGCATGCTCTACGATGCCAGGGCCATGGTTGTGGGCAAAGAAAGTGCGCCCGATCTGGTCCAGTTCATCCTGTGTCGGCCGGCTGGCCAGCGAAACGACGGCCAGGCTGAGTTCGCGATTGGTGCCGCTCAGGGCCTCATAGAAGATCTCGTAATTGCGCGGCAGGCCGAGCACGCCCAATTGGCGCATTGTCGCGACAACAGTGGCTGCGATGTCGGTGCTTCGTTCGGTCGGGACAGCTGCCGGCTGCATCTTGGTTCTTCCCCTCGGATCCTCCGCGGAATTCGCGGTTTCCCTTTGTCGCCGAGCCCTGGGGAATGCGACCGACGCTTCGAACAACTTGCGAAGGGATGCGTCCCCACCCACGGCCTTCGCTTGCAGGTGACCATAAATGCGCCGTCGCTAAAGTTTCCTTAACTGGCAGAGGTTCAGCGGGTTTTCTCTGTCTGCGGGCTGTAAAAGCCTTAGTCCGTGCGTCCAACAGTTGGAAACAACGCCGGTGCGGCGGCTTGAATTCGCGATTCGCGCATCGCACTCTTGAAAATGAAACCGAATTTCGGATTCTCCACGCCAGCACATGTCGCATTTGCTTGCGTGCTTGCGCGGCAAAGCTGGAATCCTAAGCCATGCCCGGCACTTTTCTTCAAGGAGGATCGACGTGAGTGATGGTCACCAGGGATCGTGTCTGTGCGGAGCCGTCCGCTTCAGAACGAACGGGGCGCTGCGTGGCGTCGTCTATTGCCATTGCTCGCAATGCCGCAAGCAGAGCGGACATTTCTATGCCGCGACCAATGTTGCCAACGCCGACATCGTGATCGAGGGCACGGAAAGTATCACCTGGTACGAAGCCTCTACCTTCGCCAGGCGTGGGTTCTGCAAGGCATGCGGATCGGTGCTGTTCTGGAAGCCGCGGGACCAGGACTACGTTTCGGTCATGGCGGGATCGTTCGACAAGCCGACAGGTCTTGAGGGCGAATGCCATATCTTCGTCGGTGACAAGGGCGACTATTATTCGATCGACGACGGGCTGCCACAGTTTGAAAAGTCGACACCGTCCATACCGGTTGCTGAATGAATCTTGGACAAGTCACCTTATTCCATTGATCTGGCCAGCCATTGCATTATCCCGTGCCGGTGATTCGCAAAGGGGTTTGGCATGCAGCGGCTGATCGATGCTTATTTCAATTCGGTGCGGGCGTTTCGCAAGCTGGCCACCAGCGAGAAGGCTTTCCAGCAGGAGCTGATGCTGCTGGCGCTTGCCTTGCCGCTCGGCTGGTTCGTTTCGATCTCGTGGCGCGGTTATGCCTTGCTGATCGGCGCCGTGTTGCTCTTGATCATGGTCGAAGTGCTTAACACCGGCATCGAGGCGGCATGCGACGCTTTCAGCCGCGAGTTCAATGTCGATATCCAGTTGGCCAAGGATTGCGGTTCGCTGGCGGTGCTGATTTCGGTACTCATCGTCGCCGGCGTCTGGGGCATTGCCATTATCGAGCGGATCACCGGGCTACCGATCTAGCCTTTCGATGCCTATATGCCAGTCACCAAAGGAGACTGTCATGGCCGGGGCCGCCAATTTTCTGCTTCTCGAACGCGTGGGCCTGCCGGATGATCTGCGCTGGCTGGCCGAGAAATATCCGCGTGAAAACTGGCAGGATCATGCCAATATCCACGGCATCGCCAATATGTGGCTGCAGCGGCACGACATGTTCCGCGAACTTGGCGGCATGCTGGCCAACGGCATCGGCGACTACCGTGAGGGACGGCTGACGGCGCCTGATTTCGCGCGCTGGTTCGCGCCCCGCCTCAATCATTTTCTAGGCAACCTCGACGGTCACCACAACGTCGAGGATTATCAATATTTCCCGGTCTTCGCCAAGGCCGAGCCCCGTTTGAAGCACGGCTTCGAGATACTCGATGCCGACCATCACACCATCCATGAAGGGCTGGAGCGTAATGCCGAGGCGGCCAATGCGTTCATCAAGACGCTTCAGGAGAGCGAAGACAGACAGCGCTTCGCCGCCGACGCCTATGCCGACGAAAACAGCCGGCTGATCGCCATGCTGACAAGGCATCTTGCCGACGAGGAAGACCTGATCATCCCGCTTATCCTCGATCGGGGGGACCAGGCGCTCGGCGTGGATTGACGATCAGCCCTCCCTGGCGCGTTCCTTGCTGGCGATGTGACGGGCGACGAGCCATGCCAGAACGGCCACGGTCAAGCCGATGCCAAGCCCGATCAGCAACCGTTCGTGATGCATCAACGCCTGGCCGATGACGTGCTCGGCGCCAAGTCCAAAGACATAACCGATCGTGCCGAACAGCACCGCCCAGACCGCCGATGAAAGCGCGTTGAGGATGACGAAGCGCGGCGCAGCGATGTTGGAAAGCCCGGCTGCAATGCCGCCGACGAGGCGCATGCCGTAGATATAGCGGTTGGACAGCACGAAAATGTCGGGATGGGTGTTGAGCAGCCGAAAGGCGCGGCGGAAGCCGGGCCGTTTGCGCAATCTGACGACATAGGGATGGTCGGCGAAGCTTCGTCCGAGGATGAAGAAGAAAGTATCGCCGACGAAGGCGCCGAGCGCCGCCGCAAGAACCGCGTGCCACAGGACGAAGACCTGCTGGTGGGCGAAGAAACCGCCAAGAATGGCGGCACTTTCGCCCTCCGCGACGCAACCGATAAAGACCGCGAGCAGCCCGTATTGTTCGATGAAATGATGGATCGCGTCGGTCATGAAGCCGACTGCTGCGAAGACAGCCTTTCGTCGATCCGCTTGATCATTTCGGTCAGTTGCACGATCTCGTCGCGCATACCGAGAAT
>NZ_RZPQ01000433.1:0-4991 GCF_003999135.1 Mesorhizobium sp. M7A.F.Ca.CA.004.06.1.1
CGCTCACGCTTCGTGAGCGCGATCCGGATCGTGGAGGACCAGAGGTCAACCGGCAGCAACCATCCGGCAGCATCTGATCGAAGCAATCCGGCGATTAATATTAGCCTGCAATCATATACCTTCCACAGCCGCCCACAATAGGCCGATCGGCTGAGATGAGGACTCCTAACGCAGATCAATCAAAGACCGCCTTTCCCGATAGGAATTTTTTCTTGACACCCTGCCCTCAGCTATGGTACATATTCGTCCATGGTGCTGATTTGCGCCGATAACCCGCCGCACAGGCGGGTTTTTCGTTTAATACCCTGTCCCAGCATCGCTGTTTTTGCCGCGACGAATTGGCATATTCGAAGTCCGCCTCCTGGCGGGCGGTGGCTGTTGCACGGTCCATAGCGCCGCACTATGGCTAGCGGCTTGTCAAACAAGGCGACGCAGAATGGCGAAGGACGGCAGCGAGCACGGCGGGATGGGCATCAACACGCGGCTTGCCCATTCGGGCAACAATCCGCACGACTATTTCGGCTTCGTCAATCCGCCGGTGGTGCATGCTTCGACCGTGCTGTTTCGCGACGCGGCTTCGATGGCGGCACGCACCCAGAAATACACTTACGGCACGCGCGGCACACCGACGACCGATGCGCTTGCCCATGCCATAGACGCGCTGGAAGGCTCGGCAGGCACGATCGTAGTGCCGTCGGGCCTTGCGGCGGTGACGGTGCCGCTGCTCGCCTTCGTCTCGGCCGGCGACCATCTGCTGATCGTCGATACCGTCTATCATCCGACCCGCAATTTCGCCGACACGATGCTGAAGCGGCTGGGCGTCGAGGTCGAGTATTACGCCCCCGATGTCGGCGCCGGCATCGCGGCGTTGATCAAGCCCAACACCAAGGTGGTGTTCACGGAATCGCCGGCCTCCAACACGTTCGAGGTGCAGGACATCCCGGCTATCGCCAAGGCGGCGCACGCCGCGGGCGCCATCGTCATGATGGACAATACGTGGGCGACGCCACTCTATTTCCGTCCGCTCGACCACGGCGTCGACATCTCGATCCATGCGGCGACCAAATACCCAGCCGGCCATTCCGACGTGCTGCTCGGCACGGTGTCGGCCAATGAGAGCTGCTGGACGCATCTTTACGAGAGCTTCTGCACGCTTGGCTGTTGCGCCGGGCCCGACGACGTCTACCAGGTGCTGCGTGGCCTGCGCAGCATGGGCGTGCGCCTCGAACACCATCAGCGCAGTACGCTTGCCATCGCCTCCTGGCTCGAGGGCCAGAAGGGCGTGGCGCGCGTGCTCCACCCGGCCCTGCCCAGCCATCCGGACCACGCTCTGTGGAAGCGAGATTTCTCCGGCTCCAGCGGCATCTTTTCCATCGTTCTTGCCGGTGGCGGCCAGAAGCAGCAGCACGCCTTTCTCGACGCGCTGCGGATCTTCGGCCTCGGCTATTCCTGGGGCGGCTATGAGAGCCTTGCCGTACCGGTCTGGCTCGGCGACCGCGTCGTTGCAAAAGCGCCCTATGAGGGTCCGTTGATCCGCCTGCAGATCGGCCTCGAGGACGTCGACGACCTGAAGGCCGACATCTCGCGCGGCCTGACCGCCGCGGCGGCTGCGTAGCGGAATTCTATTCCCTAAAATTGCGGTTTGCCGGATCAGTTTGGCTTTCAAATTCAACGATGCCGCGTCATTGCGGTGCGATCAGCACATTTTCGACTTCCCCTGGAATACCGGCAGAGTTTTCGACCCCATGGCTTTCCGCCTTTTTGTTCCCATTCTTGCCGGCGCGACGCTGCGCGAGCGTCTCGTCGCCTGTATCGGCGCGACGATCGGCATTGCGCTCACCGGCGTGATCGCCAGCCTTGTACTCGGCAACGGCCCGCATGTGCCGCTGCTGGTGGCGCCGATGGGGGCGTCGGCGGTGCTGCTGTTCGCCGTGCCCGCCAGTCCGCTGGCACAGCCATGGTCGATCATCGGCGGCAACACGATATCGGCGCTGGTCGGCGTGATCGTGGCGCATTTCATCCACGAAACCGCCCTTGCCAGCGGCATCGCGGTGGCACTGGCCATCGCCGCCATGTCGTTCACGCGCTGCCTGCATCCGCCGGGAGGAGCGGCCGCGCTGACCGCGGTGCTGGGAGGGCCTGCCGTCATCAGCGCCGGCTTCCTGTTTCCATTCGTTCCGGTGGCGCTGAACTCGATCCTGCTGGTGGCGCTCGGCTACGGCTTCCACAGGCTGGCCCGGCGCAATTATCCGCATGTGCCGGTTGCAGTGCCGGCGAACAGCCACGGCACCGGCGATCCGCCGGCGCAACTGCGCGTCGGCTTCCGCTCCGAAGACATCGATGCCGCGCTTGGCGCACTCGACGAGACGTTCGATATCGATCGCAACGATCTCGACCGGCTGCTGCGGCAGGTCGAATTGCAGGCGATGGTGCGCGCGCACAAGACCCTTCTGTGCGAGGACATCATGTCGCGCGATGTCATCTCGGTCGATGCTCACACCTCGACCGAGGCGGCGCGCCAATTGCTGCTTGACCACAACATCCGGACCTTGCCGGTCGTCAATGCGGAGGCCAGGCTGGCAGGCACCGTGGGGTTGCGCGAACTCACCCAGGCCTCCGGGACGGTCGGATCCGTTATATCGCCCGCGGCAACAGCCGCCGCCGGCTTCGCCGCCATGGGTCTGCTGCCCGTGCTCACCGACGGCCGCAGCCACGCGGTCATCATCGTCGACGACGACAAGCGGATTCTCGGGCTGATCACCCAGACCGATCTGTTGGCGGCCACAGCGCGCCTGCAGGCTGCCTGACAAGCCTTCACTCGCACTGTAGGGTAGCGGCCGCCGGGCCCGGCAGAAAATCTTCGGGAACCTTTTGCCGGCGACAGCGTCCAATCTCCCGATCGAGATCTTGGTTCGGAGATTGGGTTGAGGAAAGTGGCGATGCCTGCTGTGTTGACGGCCGTGCCTTCCGCTGCGCCAGGCGAGATGCAGCTTGTGCACCGCGCGCTGGCGCGCGACGGCGACGCCTTCCGCACCATCATCAAGACACACAATCAGCGGCTCTACCGGATCGCGCGCGGCGTCGTGCGCAATGACAGCGAGGCCGAGGACATCGTCCAGGAGGCCTACCTCAAGGCTTTCGCCCATCTCGATGCGTTTCGCGGCGACTCCTCGCTCGCCACATGGCTGTCGCGCATCGTCATCAACGAGGCGCTCGGCCGCCTGCGCAAAAGGCGCAGAACGGTGGCAATGCCGGAAAATCCGCAAGCCGAGATCATCCGGTTCCCCCTCCACCCCAGCGACGATCCGGAACGGACGATGGCGCAAAGGCAGATCCTCCAACTGGTCGAACAGGCCACAGACAGCCTTCCCGACGTCTACCGGACGGTGTTCGTGGCGCGGGTGATCGAGGGGCTGAGCATCGAGGAGACCGCCGATCTCCTCGGCGTGCGGCCGCAAACCGTCAAGACAAGGCTGCACCGCGCCCGCGCCCTGGTGCGCAAGGCGCTGGACGATCAGATCGGGCCGGTGCTGCTCGATGCCTTCCCCTTCGCCGGCCGGCGTTGCGAACGACTGACCAGCGCGGTCATGCGGCGGCTCGGGCTGGAAAGCTGAGCCTCACCGGATTCAATTGATTTTGGCGGGAACGTTTGCCGCTGGCCAGCATCCAATGACCGTCAACCGAAAACACAGTCCGGCGCGATTTTCAGCGTCCGGCGAAGGAGATGCCATGTCCATCCGACACACTGCCGCGCTCGCCGCCCTGCTGCTGCTCGGCACCGCCCCGTTCGCACAAGCCGCCGACAAGCCAACCGATCCGCAGATCGCCCACATCGCCTATACGGCCGGGGTCATCGACGTTGAAGCGGCCAAGCTGGCCATCGAAAAATCGAAGACCAAGGAGGTCGTGGATTTCGCCAACGACATGGTGCGCGACCACGAAGCCGTGAACGTGCAGGCGCTCGATCTGGTGAAGAAGCTCAAGGTCACGCCGGAAGACAACGCCACCAGCCAGGCGCTGACCAAAGCTGCGGCGGAGGAGCGGGCCAAGCTCGCCAAACTCGACGGCGCTGCCTTCGACAAGGCCTATGTCGATAACGAGGTCGCCTACCACAAGCAGGTCAACGGCGCGCTCGAAACCCTTTTGATCCCGTCGGCGCAGAATGCCGACCTGAAGGGCCTGCTGGAAACCGGCCTGAAGATTTTCCAGGGCCATGAGCAGCACGCCGAGCACGTCGCCGGCAGGCTCAAGTAAGGACCGGGAGCATGCCGAAACGCTATCTGTGGATTGCGTTGACGCTGGCCGTCGGTACCGTTCCGGCGCGAGCGGAAACCATCCAGGTCATCATCGACAGGCTGGTGTTCTCGCCAGCCACCGTCGAGGCCAAGGTCGGCGACACGATCGAGTGGGTGAACAAGGATGTGTTCGCCCACACGGCCACCGTGAAAGGCGGCTGGGAAGTGATGATCCCGCCGAAGAAATCCGCAAGCCTGACATTGAAGGCCGCGGGACCGGTCGACTATTTCTGCCGCTTTCACCCCAACATGAAAGGCCGTTTGGTGGTGGCGCCCTGATCCAGCGCCAACGAGGCTCGCCTGGCCTCGTCGGGACGCGCGATATGCGTCCACGAGCCGTCATAGCCCGGCTCGCGGCGTGCCATCCAGGCATTCAGCCCTTCGCGCAGATCAGCGGTCGGGGCCATGCGGGCGAACTGCTCGGCCTCGACCAGCAAACCTTCGGCGATGCTCTGGTTGAGGCCGCGGGCCACTGCCGTGAGGATGCCGGCAATCGCCAGATCGGAGTGTCGCAGGATACGCCTGGCCAGGCCGATCGCGGCCGGCATCAATTCGGCATGCGGCACAACCTCGTTGACGAGACCCAACTCAAGCGCCCGCGGCGGCGCAAACCAGTCACCGGTCAACAGCAACTCCAGCGCCCGCTTGCGCCCGGCGAGCCTTGGCAGGCGTTGGGTTCCACCGAAGGTCGGCGGC
>NZ_RZPQ01000434.1:0-4987 GCF_003999135.1 Mesorhizobium sp. M7A.F.Ca.CA.004.06.1.1
ATCGTATTGTGACCATGGAACCGACACGGGAAGAATCCTATCGGCTCAAGATGGAATTGCTGCTCGCATGCGGGCAACGCGACAGGGCAATCAGGACATACGAAGCCTGCAGAAGCATGCTGAAGAAGGAGTTCGGCGTCGAAGCCGGCCCTGAAACGCGGGCGCTTTGGCAATCTCTGTTGCTTGCCGCCGATGACGCTTCAAATGTGCAGTCGACAAGTGGTGTTCCGGCCAGCCAGCGCCTTGGGCGTCCGTCCATCAGCGTTGCCGACTTCGTCAATCTGACTGGAAAGCAAGGCGATGACTTTTTCGCCAAGGGACTTGTCCAGGACATCACGACGGCCCTTTCCGAAGTGGCCGACTATGTCGTGCTCGCCGCGCTTCCGCCCGAGAAGAGCGGCCCGGGCGAAGAAGCCAAGACGCCAGGGATACTCCGGGCGCGATATATGCTCAGCGGCAGTGTCCAGAGATCCGGCAATGGGTTGAGGGTGAATGTCCAGCTCGTCGATGCCGCCGGCGGCCACCACGTCTGGGCCCAGAAGTTCGACGGCCACTCCGAGAACGCGCTCGAATTCCAGGACAGGATCGCACAGTCTGTTGTTCTTGCCGTGATCCTCGAACTTCAACTGACCAACTGGAAGGTTCGAGACAAAAGCCCGCCGGGTACCCCTGAAGTGCGCAGGCTGGTCAACGAAGCTCTCATGAAATATTTTGAGATGACTCGGGACTCACTTTTGGTCGGGATAGAGCTTGCCGAGAAGGCCTTCTCGATAGGTCCCGACAACGCCCGTGCAAAGCGGACGCTCTCGATCGTAATATCCATGGGCGTGGCGTTTGGTGCACTGCCTCGGGAGCGAGGGGTGATCGAGCGTGCGGTCGAGCTTGCGGAAGCGGCGGTGCGGGCGGTACCGGACGATGAAATTGCTCGATGTATCTTGTCGTTCGCTCTCGAAAGTTGCGGTCGTATCGACGAGGCGATCGCCGAATGCCGCCACGCGATCAGCCTCAACCCGAGCTACCCGACTGGCCACGGCGATATTTCGATGCTCTTTGCATTGCGCGGACAGGTCGACGAAGCGGTGCGTGAGGCCAACGAAGCAATCCGGCTCGGAACGCACGATGTCATCGACTTCTGGCGCCACCACGGCCTGGTTGTGGCGCTCTTCGCTGGCGGAGACAACCAGCGGGCGCTCGAAGCCGCCCGCAAAGTGGTCAGGACAAAGCCGGGCTTCGTTCGCGGCGCCCTTTATTGGGCCGCGACCGCGTCGGCCACCGGGAACAACGAAGAAGCGTCCCGGGCCATCCACCATTGCCTGTCACAACTTCCGCATCTCAATCTGAGCAATGTCTGCCCTGGCTTTGTGCCGCGCTATGTGAAGGATCATCACCATTCCCGGTTCCTTGAGATGCTGTCGAGGGCTGGCCTCCCCGGCTCCTAGCCACATCATTGGCGTAGACACCGGCATACGAAGCTGGAGGCTTCCGTCCTCCGCCCAGGCATCGAAAGCAGATAACGCGTTGGCATTTCCGGCCAGGTCGACCTATAAGCTACCCTGCGATTGAGGTATTCGGCGCCGCACGCCGTCGCGCCGGCCAGGGCATTCGGCCGATTTGCGGCGGGGGCTGTCATGGCAGGCGATAGCGTTCACGCGACGCGTGCCCAAACTTTATTGAAGCTATGAAGATGCAACATTATCAAAGGTTTAGGATAGCCATAGCCCCTGGATGGGGCAGATAGATAAGTAATATCAGATAGTTACTGGAGCCCGTGTGCAAAAATCGCACACGAAAGTTCACCTTCTCTTCTTTTCGTTCCCGCGATGCCGCCGCCGACAACCGTTTTTGCCGCTCTCCTGCCGACCATTTCGACCGCTACCATGCGATGTTCGCCGGGGTATCCGTGAACCTCATTGTCTACTGCAGCATCCCGTTTGCCTGGGGACCTGTAAGCTTTCCGTACTTTCGGCCTCGCGCCGCCACCGAATTGTGGGCACATATGAAAGCAGTCGGAATGCATGATTCAAGTGTGCGACAAGCGTGATCGGTGCGCTCACCCATCGCAATTTGTATAGGGCGGCAACACCTCATCGAGCCTGGTGTGCATTGGGCGGGACTTGACGTTCGCAGTTTTGGTTCGCTACGGCTCGTTTTGGTTCGCTACGGCTCCCCAGGCCGAAAGAAATGCAACTACGAGTTGCCGATTCAAAACTACGCCAGAACCTTCCGTCAAGACGCGCATGCGTGACCGCGAGCGCGGAGCGCATCGAATTGGCCGGCGGGCCTGAGCCATCATTTGCCCGTGATAAGGGTGAAGTGCGAACGCGCGAGCTCACTGAGATCGGAATTCCCAGCAGCTATCTGGCCCGTGTGTGCGACGAGGGGCTGCTCAGCAAGGTTGGCTGTAGAATCTACCGCGCCATAGAACGCGAGGTGGGATCATTAGATGTTGGCCAAGCCGTGGTTTGCGGAGAGCATTCTTGACGTCGTTAACACGCTGGAACAGGGCCGTGCTCATGCACTTCCGCCCGGCCTATGTGGCCAAAAGGTTCGCCCGGTCACCCTCGCATCCGGACAGGGTGGTGACCTTCGCGCCGCAGCCGCTGGAGCGGCCAAAGGGCTAGGACGCCGCTCCCATCCATCAGGTCCAGGCAGCGAAATCCTTGAAACCGTGTCCGGTCACAATGCAGATCACGGTATCGCTCGATCCGATTGAGCCTTTTATGAACAGATCCCGGGCAGCAGCGAGAGAGGTCGCGCCCGTCGGTTCACAGAAAAGACCGGCTTTGTGCGCCAAGTCGATCATCGCCGCGCGAATATCCGCATCTCCGACGGCGTAAGCAACGCCCTTGCTCGCGCGGACAAGCGAAAGCGTCAGGCTGCCTTCCTCGGGATAGCCCAGCAACGGGTCCGAAATGCCCGAAGCGATCGTCTTGGGGCTCTCCCAGCTATCAACCTCGATTTTTCCGTCCTCGAAGGCCCTTGCTATCGGAGCACAGCCGTCAGACTGCGCCGCGATCAGGCGAGGCACTTTGCCAGCCCTATCCATGAAGCCCTGAAAGACGCCTTTAACCAACGGTCCGGAACTTGTCGGGATGGCGATCCAATCGGGTCCGACGCCTTCCATCTGCTCATGGAGTTCCTGCCCGATCAGCCGCAAGGCATCTACGCCATAAGGATTCAGATAGGTCGTCGTCAGGTTTGCATAGCCGGTCTCGGCGCAACGTAGTCTGGCATGTTCAAACGCGTTTCCGTAATGGCCGGGCACTTGCTCAAGCATGGCGCCATAGGCGAGAATCTGCGCCAGCTTGCCACGCGGCGTCGTATCCGGGCAGACGATGATGGCGGGAATTCCGACATTCGCGGCATAGCAAGCGGCAGCGGCACCGGCGTTGCCGCTCGACGCACTGACGATCCCCTTCGCTCCAAGCGCGATCGCCTGGCTCAATGCCGCTGCCACAAGGCGGTCCTTGAAGGAGCCGGATGGATTGCGGGTTTCGTCCTTGACGAGCAACCGGCCTCTGAAGCCGACGTGGAGGAGATCGGATCTGAGTTCTCGAAGCGGCGTGCCGCCTTCTCCAAGAGTAATATCATCTGCGACGAAGTCAGCTCTGAGCCAGCCGCGCCCTTCCGGTTTTTGACGCGTGACCTCCAGTATGCCGCCGCAATCGGGACAACGGTAGACCAGGGTCGGCGGCCGGGTGGCATTGCAAGCGATGCAGCGCAGCCTCAGTTGCCGGGACGGGGTTTCGGCCCCCGGAAGAACCGCGAGCGTCATTGCATCATTCCGCGCGCTGCGACAGGGAAGACGCATTCGACCCGTTTGCCGCGCATGCCGACATACCAGTCATAGCGGTCGACCGTTGGATCGCAATGGCCGGGAACGAGACGCAGCGTTTCTCCGATGGCAAGGCTTCCGGGATCCGAACGCAGGATGAGCGAACCGTGCTCGTCGGATGCGCCGGCATAGTCGATATCCTGCCTGGCGTGAATGAGAGGAAGTCCGCTGTCGATAGCAATCCCCTTGTGGCCGCAGTCCAGAACCGCGATGCCGTGACGGGCCGCACTCATGACGGTGCTCAGCACGAACAGCGATTGTTCGAAATCGGGAGCGGGACGATTTCGTGCATAGTCGGCATCCATGAACACATAGGAGCCGGCCTGGAGCTCGTTGTAGACGCCGCTGGCTGCTTCGTGGGTGAAGGTTCCCGTGCCTGCGCCGCCGACGATCGCGCAGTCCAGCTTCTGCTTCCTGATTGCGGCGATCGTATCCGCCGTTCGCGTCGCGGCCTGGCCGATAGCGTCGCGTCGCTCCTGTTCGGCGCGCAGGTGCTGGGCGCGCCCGTGATAGGATTGCAGGCCACCGAACACCAGGTGGCGGCTTCTCGCTATGCGGACCGCCAGTGCCGCTGCGGGGGCGCCAGGTTCCACGCCGCAGCGACCGCCACTGACGTCGATCTCGACCAGCACTGTCAACCGCGTGGCAAAGGATTCGGCCACTGCCTCGATCTGGTCGACCACGGCCGCGCTATCGGCACAGAGCGAGATTTTCGACATTCTGGACAGCGCGGCCAGTCGCGCCAGCTTGCGGGAGGAAACGACCTCGTTCGAAACGAGAATGTCGCCTATACCTCCCCAGGCGAGAACCTCGGCCTCCGCTGTCTTTTGCACGCATTGGCCGATCGTCCCTCTGGCAATCTGCCAGTGAGCAATGACCGGGGACTTGTGGGTTTTCGCGTGAGCGCGCAACCGCACACCTGCTTTACGGCAGAATGCGGCCATACGGTCGAGATTTCCTTCCATTGCATCGAGATCGATGATGAGGGCAGGGGTATCGATATCCGCTTCGCTCATTCCGGGCTCGGCAGGCGGGCGCTGGACCATTTTGTCTTTCTCCGATCGCGATGATGCCAATCAGGACCACGCAGGCGAGGGATCGTCCTTGCCTGATATGCGAGACGATCGACGGACAACCCGCATCATCCGCGTC
>NZ_RZPQ01000435.1:0-4961 GCF_003999135.1 Mesorhizobium sp. M7A.F.Ca.CA.004.06.1.1
CTGTTGCAGCCGGGAACCCATGTCGACCTGGTCGGAGGCTTTACGCCGACGATGCGCGAGAGCGACGACGACGCGATCAGGCTCGCCCGCGTCTATGTCGACACCCGCGCCGGCGCCACCAAGGAAGCCGGCGACATCGTCCAGCCGCTGGCCTCCGGCGTGCTGAAGCCGGAAACCATCGTCGCCGATCTGCACGAATTGGCGCGCGGCCAGAAGAAGGGTCGCGAGAGCGCCGGTGAGATCACGCTGTTCAAGTCGGTCGGCGCGGCGCTCGAGGATCTTGCCGCCGGCATTGCCGTCTACAAGGCGCTCACGGCCTAGTTCGCCGGTACAGCCATTTTGGCGCTCATCGCGTCGGCGATCACACGAAAATCGTGATCCCCGATTTCGAAAAGGCCAAAGCGAAGCTGATAACCCCAGTTCGACTTGGCCATGGTGAAGTCCAGCCTGTCGAGCAGCGGCTTGATCGGCGCTTCCTCGGCCTTGGCCCACGCCACATCGCGGCGGAAGGGTGTGAAGCCGGCGCCCATATCGCCCTGATAGGGCTCGCCTTCCCGCACGATGCCGATCGCGGTGAAGGCCCGCAGGCCATCTTTCTCGCCCAAAACAGTGTTCGGCGAGTAGTAGACGATGCCATCGCCTGGCTTGACGCGACGCAGCGGTGCCGCCTTGCCGTGGTTGACCTGCATGAAGCCGGCTGCGCGACCCCGCCGGACATGTTCGGCCGACGCCACGGCGATCCAGTACGCGCTCATCTCTGGTTACCATTGGCCTGTTCGCCATCGGACAGCCAATAGACGCGCAGGCGATGATTGTCGGGATCGAGCGCGACAAAAGTACGGCCGAAATCCATGTCGGTTGGCGTCTGCAGGATATTCAGCCCGCGCCCGGACCAGTCGGCATGGGCGGCATCGACCGCATCGGGCGTATCCAGCGCAAAGACGATTTCGGCGCCACCGCCTGACATGGCGGCTGCCGGCTCCACCGTATGGCGCGACCACAGGCCGAACTTGAAGCCGGCATCGAGCACGAACAGCACGAAGGTCGGCGAACTTTCGACCGGCTCACGGCCGAGCAGCGCGCTGTAGAAGGCGCCGCTCTCAAGCGGCTGGTCGACATAGAGGATGATGAAATTCGGGGTGGCCATATCTGCTCTCCAAGGTTCGGTGCTTCGACTTGGCGACCATAAGATGAGCTACTGTCAGATCATGGCAGCAGTCATCTCGAACCACGAGGCTTGTCGAGCGTCGTCCGCCACTCCTTGAGCAGCGCCTGGCGACGGCGCGGATAGCGCGTGTTTGTCGCTTGGAGCTCGGCGATGCGATCGGCGCGAAAATGCCGGAAATCGTGCCGCATCTCGCACCACGCCACCACCACCCGCACCTTGTCGAAGAAGCCCAGCGCAAATGGCCACACGACACGCTCGGACGCAGCGCCGCCGGCGTCGCGGTAGAGAAAGCCAAGCTTGCGCTCGTTGCGGATGGCCTGCCGCACCAGACCAAGATCGATGCTTTCGATGACTGCGGCGGGAGGGCCGACCAGCAGTGTGCTCGCGTCGAGATCCTCGCGCAGATCGTCCGGCAGGACGGCGGCGATCTTGGCCAACGCGTTGGCAGCGGCGGCCGAGAGACGCTGGTCCGGCTGCTTGGCGACCCAGCGCGAGCCGAGCACGATGGCTTCGATCTCCTCGTCGCTGAACATCAGCGGCGGCAGCATGAAGCCGGGCTTGAGCACATAACCGACACCCGCCTCGCCCTCGATCGGCGCGCCCTGGCCCTGCAGCGTGGCGATATCGCGGTAGAGTGTGCGAATCGAAATCCCGAGTTCATCGGCCAGCGCCTGTCCGCTCACTGGCCGGCGATGCCGGCGCAGGCACTGGATCAGGTCGAGCAGGCGTTCGGAGCGGGACATCCGGTAGATTTGCCTGTTTCTTTGACATTGGTCCATCGCGGCCAACCTGAACCGGAGAGGCCGACCTGTCGGACTTGGTTGCGAAGCCGGTTGCCCTATGTCAAAAGCGGCCACGCCGTTCGGAGTTGCCCCCGCTTGAAGTCTTTTCGCGACAAACGCCGCGACAACCGTCCACATCCATCCGCGAAGGGTGCGGCGGACGTGTCACGTCCGCGTCCCGGCCAGGCTCCCGCCAGACCGGAAGCGCCACCGCGCGAGCGCCATGAGGCGAAGACGGAAAGTCGTTCCGAACCGAACTCGGCGCCGCGCATCCTGGCCCGCCGCGAAGGCGCTCTGCCCGCCGAACATCTTCCCGTGATCCTGGAAGTGGCGCCCAATGCCGATTATGCGCTGCTCGACAGCGGCACCGGCCAAAAGCTCGAACAATATGGCCCCTACCGTATCGTGCGGCCCGAGGGCCAGGCGATCTGGCAAAAGGCCTTGCCGGCAAAGGAATGGGAGCGTGCCGACGCCGTCTTCACCGGCGACACCGACGAGGAGGGCATCGGCCGCTGGCGTTTCCCCAAGCTGCCGCTCGGCGAGACCTGGCCGATGAAGCATGACGGCATCGACTATCTCGGCCGTTTCACCTCGTTTCGTCATGTCGGCGTCTTTCCCGAGCAGGCCTCCCATTGGGATCACATGGCCGGGCTGATCGCGGCGGCGAAGCGGCCGGTCAAGGTGCTGAACCTGTTCGGCTATACCGGTCTCGCCTCATTGGTGGCGGCTCGCGCCGGCGCCGAGGTCACCCATGTCGATGCCTCGAAGAAAGCGATCGGCTGGGCCCGTGAAAACCAGGAGATGGCCGGCCTCGGCAGCAAGCCGATCCGCTGGATCGTCGACGACGCGGTCAAATTCGCCGAGCGCGAGGAGCGCCGCGGCAGCCGCTACGACATCATCCTGTTCGACCCGCCGGCCTATGGCCGTGGCCCCAAGGGCGAGGTCTGGCAATTGTTCGAGGATCTGCCCGATTTGACCGATCTCTGCCGGGCGATCCTGACGCCGAAGCCGCTTGCCGTGGTGCTGACCGCCTATTCGATCCGCGCCTCCTTCTTCGCCATCCACGCCCTGATGCGCGATACCTTTGCCGGCATGGGCGGCAAGATTGAATCGGGTGAGCTGATCATCCGTGAAAAGTCCGCTGGCCGGGCGCTCTCGACCTCATTGTTTTCGCGCTGGGTGGCTGAATGAACGAGCGGCATGCAGGCGCACCTGGCCAGGTGAAGGAGGTCACCAGCCTCGCCAATCCGCTGGTCAAGGACATCAAGGCGCTCGCTCAGAAGAAATTCCGCGACCAGCAGAACGCCTTCATGGCCGAAGGGTTGAAGCTGGTTATCGATGCGCTCGATCTCGGCTGGCAGATCAGGACATTGGTTTTCGCCAAGGCCGGGCGCGGCAACGCGGCGGTGGAGAAGGTGGCCGCACGCACGGTTGCCGCCGGCGGCATGGTGCTCGAAGTGTCGGAAAAGGTGCTGGTGGCCATCACCCGCCGCGACAATCCGCAAATGGTGGTGGGCGTCTTTTCGCAAAAATTCCTCGCCTTGAAGGATGTCCGCGCCGACAATGGCGACGTCTGGGTGGCGCTCGACCGGGTGCGCGACCCCGGCAATCTCGGCACCGTCATCCGCACCGTCGATGCCGTCGGCGCCAAAGGCGTCATCCTGGTCGGCGATACCACTGATCCATTCTCCGTGGAGACGGTGCGCGCCACCATGGGTTCGATCTTTGCCGTGCCGGTGGCCAAAGCGACAACCGAGGCTTTCCTCGCCTGGCGAGGCGGGTTTTCAGGCCTCGTCGCCGGAACCCACCTGAAAGGCGCCGTCGACTACCGCTCGGTCGATTTTTCACGCGGGCCCGTGCTGCTGATGATGGGCAACGAGCAGCAGGGACTGCCCGAAAGCCTGGCTGCGAGTTGCGACAGGCTGCTCAGGATTCCGCAAGCCGGCCGTGCCGATTCGCTCAATCTGGCCGTTGCCACCGGCATCATGCTGTTCGAGATCCGGCGCGGCGCGCTCAAGCTCGAGCCAATCCTGGACCAGCAATGAAGGTTGCCCGCCCGTGAGATCATGGTCTCCCTACGCACTGCTTGTCGTCGCGGCCATCGCGCTCGACCAGTGGATAAAATACCTGGTCGAGGCCGATCTGCCTTTTCAGGAGAAGGTTGATCTGCTGCCCTTCCTGGCGCTGTTCCGCACCTACAATACCGGCATCGCCTTCTCGATGTTCTCGTCCTTCGGCGACACCGGGTTGATCGTCATCTCGCTTGTCGTCGTTGCTTTCGTGCTGTTCCTGGCGACGCGGATCGCGCCGTCCCAGATCCTTGCCCGCACCGGCTTTGCGCTGATCGTCGGTGGCGCTCTGGGCAATCTGATCGACCGCGCCGTCTACGGCCACGTCATCGACTATATTCTGTTTCACACGCCGGTGTGGTCCTTCGCCGTCTTCAACCTTGCCGACGCCTTCATTTCGGTGGGCGCGGCACTGGTCGTCTTCGACGAGCTGTTCGGCTGGGGACGCGAACCCAAAGCCAGACCTTCCAAGGATTGACCCCGTGCGGCCATCGCCGCACAGTTCATGTCGCCAAACAAGATCGCGGAGAAAGACATGTCCGAAACCTTCAAAGCCATCCTCGTTTCGCGTGACGCCGAGAAAAAGCAGTCGGTCAACGTAACCGATCTCACCGAGGCCGACCTGATGGAAGGCGATGTCACCGTCGCGATCGAGGCAACGACGGTGAACTACAAGGATGGCCTGGCGATCACGGGCAAGGCGCCGGTGATCCGCCACTGGCCGCTGGTGCCGGGCATCGATTTCGCCGGCACCGTCGTCTCGTCCTCGCATCCCGACTGGCGCACCGGAGACAAGGTCATTCTGAACGGCTGGGGCGTCGGCGAAACCCATTTCGGCGCCTATGCTGGCCGCGCCCGCGTCAAGGGCGACTGGCTGGTGCCGCTGCCGCAAGGCATCAGCCCGCATGACGCGATGGCCGTCGGCACCGCAGGCTATACCGC
>NZ_RZPQ01000436.1:0-4960 GCF_003999135.1 Mesorhizobium sp. M7A.F.Ca.CA.004.06.1.1
GCGCGACACCGAGCGATGTGGCGCCCGCCCCAAAGCCGGCGGCAGCACCAGTGCTGCGCGTCGCCGGGTTGAACAAGACCTATTCCAGCCACGGTCACGCACTGCGCGCCGTCAAGGATGTCTCGGTCGATTTGCGGCCCGGCGAGACGCTCGGGCTGGTCGGTGAGTCCGGCAGCGGCAAGACGACCTTCGCCAGGCTGCTGCTCGGCCTGGTACCGCCCGACGAAGGCGGCACCATCGAACTCGAGGACAAGGCGCTGGCGCCTCGGCTGGAGAACCGCAGCGACGACCAGATCAAGGCGATGCAGATCGTCTTCCAGAATCCGGATTCGGCTCTCAACCGCTCGCATTCGATTCGCCATCTGATCGGCCGGGCACTGAAGCGGCTGGCCGGCCTCTCCGGCAAAGCGCTGGAGTCGCGCCTCAATGACCTTGTCCGCTCGGTCCGGCTCACCGACCGCCATCTTGCCGTCAAGCCGCGCCAGCTCTCCGGCGGCCTGAAGCAGCGCGTCGCCATCGCGCGCGCCTTCGCCGGCGACCCGCGCATCGTGGTGTGCGACGAGCCGACCTCGGCGCTCGACGTCTCGGTGCAGGCTGCCATCCTCAATCTGCTCGCCGACCTGCAGTCGAAGGAAGACGTCAGCTACATCTTCATCTCGCACGACCTTGCCGTGGTGCGTTACCTCTCCGACAAGATCGCCGTGCTCTATCTCGGCCGCATCATGGAACTTGGGCCATCGGAAGACGTCTTTTCCGGACCGCATCACCCCTATACCGAGGCGCTTTTGTCGGCGGTGCCCAAACTCGACCAGACCGAGACGGCACGCATTCGTCTCGACGGCGAAATCCCCAGCGCCACCAATCCGCCTTCGGGCTGCGTGTTCCACACGCGCTGCCCGCGCAAGATCGGCCCGATCTGCGAACAGCAGGAGCCGCCACTCGGCGAGGCCCAGCCCGGCCATTCGATCCGCTGCCACATTCCTTACGCCGAACTGGCCAGGCTGCAGAGAGCGGTCGTGACCGAGCCGGCATAGCGCTCTCGCTCGCGTGGCTTGGCCGGTCAGATCTGGCCGGCCATGCTGAGAGCACGGTCACCTTCTGAAAAACCCTGCCCTTCGGCCCAGTCTCTGGCCAGCGTGCGCAGGCCTGTGAGCGCGACATCCAGAACATCCGAAGACACGGGATTCGAGGGATAGGCGAGGTAGATCGGCCGTTGGAATACCGGAGCGTTGTCGATGCGCCGCATCTCGCCGCGCTCGATATGACCGCTGACGGCACTGAGCGGCAGATAGGCGGCGGCCTGCTGCGACTGCACGTGCTGAAGCCCGATGAAGACCAGCCCGGCCGAAATCGCCGGCTTGACCATGCCGGCAAAGGCGCGGTCGTGCTCGATGCGGAACTCCAGCCCCCAGTCCATCAGGATATAGTTTTCGGTCCATGGCTTGGTCTGTGCGGCGTGCTGGACGAGCACGACCTGATCGACGGCCAGCGTCTCGTAGACAATGCCGGGATGCGGTCGCGGCAGATAGAGGATGCAGATGTCGAGCAGGCCTTCCGCCAGCTGGTCGATCGCCGAGTCCGGAAAGCTGCCCTCCAGCCGCAGCGCCACGTTCGGCCGCCTGGCGCGCATCCACTCGACCCATGGCGAGGTGATGCGGTCCCACAGATAGGCCGGCGCGGTCAGCCGCAGCAAGGTCTCGTAACCATCGGGAACGGCGATGTCCTGCCGCGATTGCTCCCAGGTGCGGGTGATCGACGAGGCATGCGGCAGGAACTGCCGGCCGGCCGGCGTCAGCGTGACGCCATCGCGGTCGCGCACGAAAAGCCGGCGGCCCAACTGCTCCTCCAGCCCCCTGATCCGCGCACTGACGGTGGACTGGGCGAGGTTGAGCCGGCTGGCCGCGACGGTGAAGCTGCCATGGGTGGCGACTTCGAGAAAGCTGCGCAGATTCTCAGTGTCCATGCCCACCTCCTGCATCGAAAATTTCGATGACTCCTATCAAAAAATATCGCTTTCCGGCGGCAGTCAACAATGAACTAGATGGCTGAACCCCAAGACAAGCGAGGAATCCAGCCATGCCCAAGCATTTCCGGATGATCGACAACGCTTGCAGAACACTCACTGCAATCGAAAATTCCGCTGTTGACGAATTGCTGGCCGGCAGGATGGACCGCCGTGACTTCCTGCGCCATGGCAGCGTGCTTGGGCTTTCCTTGCCGTTCCTGGGCAGCCTTGTCGCGGCCGCCGGCCTCGGCACCCAGCAGGCCCGCGCCGAGGGCAAGCCGGGCGGCACGGTGCGCGCCGGCGTGGCGACGCCGGGCGGCGCCATCGATCCCGTCACCTACTATGACAGCGGCAGCTACCAGCTGGTTTTCCAAACCGCCGAGTTTCTCTGCATCACGCAGCCGGACCTCACTTTGAAGCCTGTGCTGGCAGAGAGCTGGGCGCCGAACGAGGATGGCAGCGTGTGGACCTTCAAGCTGCGCAAGGGCGTGAAATTCCACAATGGCGAGGATTTCAAGGCCGACGACGTCGTCGCGACCTTCGACCGGCTGGCCGATCCCAACGGCGCTTCCAACGCGCTTTCGGTGTTCAAAGGCCTTCTTTCGAAGGGCGGCACCCGGAAGGTCGACGACCACACCGTCGCCTTCCATCTCGATGCGCCGAATGGCAGCTTTCCCTATTCAGTGTCGATCGACAATTACAACGCCGTCATCTTGCCGGCGAGCTACAAGGGCGATTACGAAAAGACGTTCGAAGGCACCGGACCGTTCCGGTTGGAAAGCTACACGCCAAAGGTCGGCGCGACCTTCATCCGCAACCCCGACTATTGGGGTGAGAAGGCGCTGCCCGACCGGCTCGAATTCAAGTTCTACGGCGATGTGCAGCCACGCATCCTGGCGCTGCAGGCCGGCGAGGTCGACATTCTCGATGCCGTCCCGCTCGATGTCAGCCAGGTCGTGCTGAACAGTCCTGATATCACCGTCTTGCGTGTCGCTTCGACCGCGCACCGCCAGTTGCACATGCGCTGCGACACCGGCCCCTTCACCGACAAGCGCGTGCGCCAGGCGCTGGCGCTGTGCATCGACCGCGCCAAGCTGGTCGACGGCTTGTGCCGCGGCATGGCGGCGACTGGCAATGACAGCCCGTTCGCGCCGGCCTTCCCGGCGACCGACAAGTCGGTGCCGCAACGCGTCCAGGACATCGCCAAGGCCAAGCAGTTGCTCGAGGCGGCGGGTCTCGCCGAAGGCTTCGACGTCACGCTGACCACGCTGCGCTATTCCGACATTCCGGGCTATGCGCAATTGTTCCAGAATTTCGCCAAGGAGATCGGTGCGCGCATCTCGCTCAACATCGAGGACCAGGACAAATATTACGGCAAAGCGGTGTTCGGCCAGTCGGACTGGCTGGACAGCCCGCTCGGCATCACCGACTACGCGCATCGCAGCGTGCCAAACATCTTCCTCAAGAGCCCGTTGGTCAGCGACGGCCCTTGGAACGCGGCGCATTTCAAGAGCCCGGCCTATGATGGCATGGTCACCAGCTATCTCAAGGCGCTCGATGCCGGCGCGCAGCGCGCTGCCGCCTCCGACATCCAGAAATTGCTGCTCGACGAGACGCCTGTCATCTTCAGCTATTTCCCCGATCTGCTGGTGCCGGTGCGCAAGAATGTCAGCGGCCTTCCGCCGATCGCGGCCGGCCTGCTGCTCGACCGCGTGTCGTTGAGCTGATCATGCCCCAACGCCCGATGACAAAAGAAACAAAACGGGAGACTACCATTCGCAAGCCCCATCTGCGCGGCCGTGGGCCGCATTTTCCACTGCTCGATAACATCGTGCAGTATGAATTCGAGCCGGGCTACATAGCCTTCACCATGCCGACGCAGAAGCGCCTGCGTGTGCAGGTGGGATCGATGACCGTGGCCGATACGACCAATGCCTTGGTGTTCTACGAATCCGATCACCTGCCGGTCTACTACTTCCCGATCGGCGACGTTCGCGAGGAATTCCTGCTGCCGAGCAAGACGACGACAGAGGACCCGTTCAAGGGCACAGCCACCCACTATTCACTCAACACCGGCATCACGCTGGTCGAGGACGCGGCCTGGCGCTATCTCGATCCGGTCAAGGGCTGTCCGCCGATATCCGACTACATGTCGTTCACCTGGAGTAAGATGGGACACTGGTTCGAGGAGGACGAGGAGATCTTCGTCCACGCCCGCGATCCGTTCCGCCGGGTCGACTGCCTGCCGTCGTCGCGGCGCGTGCAGGTCATTCTCGACGGCGAACAGGTCGCCGATTCACGCCGCGGCGTGTTCCTGTTCGAGACCGGCCATCCGGTGCGCCACTATCTGCCGATCGCCGACACGCGGCTCGATATGTTCGCGCCCAGCCGCTACATTTCGCGCTGTCCTTACAAGGGCATCTCCAACTATTATCACGTGACGACCAAGGCCAAGCGTCACGAGAACCTGGTCTGGTATTATCCCGAGCCGGTGCACGAGGCGGAGCGCATCAAGGGGCTGGTCTGCTTCCACCACGAACTGGTCGACAAGATCCTGGTCGATGGCGTCGAAATCCCGAAGGAAGCCACGGCCGCGTCGAGCGGTTATTTCTGAGTATCGACGCCGCTTGAGCCATTTGCGCGCGAGCGCTTGATCGAAGCACGGCTCAGCGCATACCCTCCCTGGGCCAGGGAGGGCACTCGATGGATCTTTTCAAACTGAACGGCGATGTCGCGCTGGTCACCGGCGCCGGCAGCGGCATCGGCCAGGCAATCGCGATCGGACTGGCCGAGGCAGGCGCCGACGTCGCCTGTTTCGGCCATGCATCGAAGGGTGGGCTGGACGAAACCGCGCACCGGATCACGGCGCTCGGCCGCAAAGCGCTGGTGCTGACCGGTACAGTGACATCGCAGAGCGATCTCGCGACGGCGATCGATCGCGTCGAGAGCGAACTC
>NZ_RZPQ01000437.1:0-4951 GCF_003999135.1 Mesorhizobium sp. M7A.F.Ca.CA.004.06.1.1
ATCCATGGCCATGGGTTGGCTTTCGCAGCGTCTCGCTGGTTTTGCCTCAAGCCATGGCGCCGTCGACATATCGCTCAGAGGCGACGACGACCCGGTGCCGTTCGACCGTGAACTGATCGACATCAGGCTCTCCTATGGGCCGCATTATCGCGAGCACCCGACCGAGGACATCGTCCAGGACGCAGTCTATCCCGTGTGTGCGCCCGGGCTGGCGGACACGATCAAACCCGAAGGCCTGGCCAGTCTGCCGCTTATCCACACGGGCTGGGGACCGACTGGTGCGTCCTTTCCGTCCTGGCACAACTGGTTCGAGGCGGCCGGCATCGAGCCCGGCCGGGCAGCGCAGCGCGGCCTCTCGGCCAACTCATCGCGTGCAGCGCTCGACCTTGCGATTTCGGGATTGGGCGTGGCGCTGGCGCAAGGAATCTACTGTGCCGAGGCGCTGGAAGACGGCCGGCTTGTCAGGCCCCTCGCCCAGGCACTGGAGCTGCGCCAGCCCTATTGCCTGACGATCCCCGAGCGCAGCGCCAGGCGCGACGTCGTGGCGGCGTTTCGCCAGTGGCTGATCGACGAATGCCGACGCGCAGTGGACTCGCCGGCACTGCGTTGACGTAGCGTGCGGCGATGATCAGAGGTGCCCGCTCAAGGCCTCAGCCATGTCCTTGTTTGTCGCCACAGGGATGATCTCGAACTCCACCAGATCCGCCCATTCGATGACCCAACGCTGCAGCAGCGTGACGTCATCGGTCTCCACCAGCAGGAAGCAGCGGCTCATGTCCGCCGCGATCCAGCTGTGGTGCACGAGAAGCTCGTCCGGTTTCAGGCGGCCGCGGTCGCGAAAGCGGCGATAGATCTCCTTGCGATCGCAGCCGGTGAAATCCTCGATCACGATAAACTGCATGTTCTACCCCCGATCAAATTACCGCCCCGGCCGGTCCAGCCGCTCCAGGAACCACTGCGTCAGCCGCACCCAGACCTCGTCCTTCTCGCCGGAATCCTCCCAGCCATGGTCGAGGTTGGGATTGTCGTTGACCTCGATGACGAAGACGCCGTCCTTGGTCTCCTTGAGGTCGACGCCGTAGAGCCCGTCGCCGATGCAGCGCGCCGCCTTTACAGCCGTCTCGACGACATGCGCCGGCGTCTCCTTCAGCGTGAAGGTCTTGATGCCGCCCTGGTCGGGCTTGCCGTTGGCCTTGTGGTTGACGATCTGCCAGTGCTTCTTGGCCATCAGATAATGCACGGCAAACAGCGGCTGGCCGCCGAGCACACCAACGCGCCAGTCATACTCGGTCGGAATGAATTTTTGCGCGATCAGAAGGTCGGAATCCTCCAGCCATTCGGTAGCAAGCGTCTTCAGTTCCTCGAAATTGGCGCATTTCTTGACGCCGCGCGAGAACGACGAATCCGGGATTTTCAGCACCAGCGGAAAGCCCAGCGTCTGCGCTGCCAGTTCGAGATCCGAGGTGCCGGCGATCATCACCGTCGGCGGCACCGGCACCTTGTTGTAGGCCATCAGCTCGTTGAGATAGACCTTGTTGGTGCAGCGGATCATCGACAGTGGATCGTCGATAACCGGCATGCCTTCCTGCTGGGCGCGGCGGGCGAAACGATAGGTGTGGTTGGAGATCGAGGTGGTCTCGCGAATGAACAGCGCGTCGTAATTGGCGAGCTTGGCGAGGTCCCGCTTGGTGATCGGCTCGATTTCGACACCCATCTTCTCGGCGATCTTGGCCCAATAGCGCAGCGACGATATCTCCGATGGCGGCAATTCCTCATGCGGGTCGACCAGCGTGGCGAAGGTGTAGCGCGCCGGCGTGCGGCCCTTGGTGTCGCGCCATTCGCGGTTGGTGTAGGTCTCCAGGCACTGGATGAAGCTTTTTTCCTCATCCTCGGTCATCCGCGCCAGCGGATGGAAACCGATCTTGCGGATCGAGGCCCATTCGGCGCTGTCCTTGATGTGGACTTCGAGCGCCGGCGCGCGGAACCAGTCGAACAGAAGTTTGGCGAAGCGGTCCCAGATTTTCGACGGGCCGATGCCGAAGAAGATGCAGACCTTTTGCGGAAAAACGCCGGCGAGATCCTTGCGGCATTTGTTGAGCGCCAGCTCCAGTTCCGGCAGCGCGTGTTCATAGAGCTTGCGCTCCGACAGGTCGATCATCGTTTCGACCGTCGGGATCACCTTGTGGCCGCGCGAGCTTGCCAGCAGCGACGCATAGTAGCCGCGGCTCTGGTAGCCGTAATTGTTCGACAGGTTGATGACCTTCGGCCACTGGCCGCGAAACAGTGACGGGTGCGCGAGATAGTCGCGATTGGTGATGATCTTGTGCGGTGTCGCCACCTGGTCGAGATCGCTCTGCCTGCCGGTAAGGATGACCCAGGTCATTATCTGTCACGCTTTCCCAGAGTGATGGCGGCACGCAATCCATCGCGACCGAACTGCGCCATGTTCATGAAGATGCCGTAAGGCACGGGAATGTTGGCTGCATCAAGGATGGTCTCCTGCCTTTCGTCTTCGACCCAAGGGTCGTGGATCAGGATATGGTCGCCGTCATCGCCGATCGCCAGCACCCAGTGCGGCACCTTCTTGCCAAACATCAGGAAGCCGCTGATCAGCACCAGCACCAGCTTTCCCTCAGCGATCGCAGCGCGGATATCGTCGATTGTGAATGCACGGTAATTCACCGGGATGCCGTAAAGTTCCGCGCGTCGGCGAAAGTCGACCTGGGCCAGTTCCATCACTCTGCGCTTGTCCTCACTGCGTACCGATTGCAGGAACAACGCGCCATAGAAGGAAACGTAGATCTCCACCGCGAGCCCGCTTTCGTAGCCCGAGACAGCGAGGCCGAATGGCTCGCAACCACCGGGACCCGACATCATGAAGACGGTCGTCGCTTCACGCCACAGGCGGATTTCCATGACCGGATCCGGCACGAAGCCGCGATCGAAATTGGCCATCGCCATCATCAGGCAGCACGGGCCGCAGGTGAATTCGCAGGTCTGCGGGTAGAACGGCACCTTGGTGGCGATCGGAATGTCGCCACGCAAGGTCTTTTCGTAGCGAAGTGCCGTTTCGCCATCCTCATAGTAGCCGGGCTCGCGGCCGATCTTGCGATACCCGGCCTGTTCGTAGATACGGATCGCGCGGCTGTTGTCCTCGCGAACTTCGAGACGCAGCATCATGCGGTCGTGCTCGAAGGCGGCATCTTCGGCGGATCCGAGCAGCATGCGGCCGACACCCAGCCCGCCGAAAAACGGACTGGTCGCAATCGAGTAGAGGCGCGCCACGCCGCTGCCCTTGCGAAACAGCACGATCGCGTAGCCGGCCAGGCGGCCATCGACTTCAGCGACCAGCGTCTCGGCGGTTTCACGCTCGATGAACAGGCGAAAGGAGCGGCGGGAAATACGGTCGCTTGAGAAAACAGCTTTCTCAATGGCGGCGAGATCATCGACGTCAGACGCGCGGGCCGTGCGGATCTCGGCAGGCATGCGGCTTCAGAAAACCTCGATTGGTGGTGGAAATGGCCCTACTCGAACACGTCCTTGACGCCGACCAGGGCGTTGGGAAAACCGGCGTCCACCTGGGCGCACAAAGTCCGCTCCACCACCTTGAATCTTCGCCTCGTGTTTCCAAAAACCGCTTCCGATTTTCGGGGCGATGCGACGGCATTCATCAAGCGCTATCGCACCTCGATTAGGGCCGAATTGTGACAAATCCGACGCCGACTCGACGGGTGTGAAAGGGCCCTTCGGCCGGATCGGCATTCGCGGATCGACGGCACCGGCAAAAGCAATGCCGTTCAGCTTGCCAGCCCGTTCACAAGTTGCGTGTAGGCGCTCCTGGCAACCTCGGCCAGCCGCTCGCGCGGCAAGGAGCCGACCACGGCGCAGCCATAGCCCTTGTCCAGCCAGTAGACGGCCTCGGGTCCATCTTGCGCGGCGGCGTAGGTGCCCTTGGCATTCTCCGTCGATTCCGTGGTGACAAACAGCGATATACGCTGCCCATTGCCGTCCTCGTAAAGCAGCATGGCGGCCTTGCTCTCGCCTGCCGGCAACAGCCGGCCGCCGACCAGCTGGAATCCGTCGGCGGTCAGGTCCGGCGCCACCAGATTCAGCCCTATCCGGTTGGACAGCCATGTCTGCAGATGGTCCTTGTCGCTGGCCGGCACCTCGACGGCATGCCGCTTTTCGGCGGCATAGATGACATGAGCCGCGATTGCCTGCTCGGCCAGCCGATCTTCGGCCGGGTCCTCCTGGCCGATGCCATCGATGCCGGCAAAATAGCCACCAAGTCCGCCTACGGCCAGAAGCACGGCGGCAGCAGCGGCAAGCCACCAGCGTGAGCGTGACACAGCTGCCTTGACCGGCACCTCGCCAAGCACGACCTTGCGCAAGTGCCCAGGCACGGCTTCGTCCAGCACGTCGGCGAAGGCGGCACGCAGCGCCGCCCGGTCGGCGGTGAAACGGGCGCTCCTGGCCTTCATCTCGGGATTGGCGTCGAGCCAGGCATCGTAGGCCGCGCGCTCATCGCCGGGCAGCTCGCCATCGAGCGCCATATGGATGTCACGTTCGGAAAAGTCGCGGCGGATCATTTCTCGACGATCCTTATCGCGCGGCGGCGCGCCGTGTCGTCCAGCAACCCGCGCAATTCCTCACGCCCGCGCGCAATGCGCGACATCAGCGTGCCCGCAGGCACGCCCAGAATGTTGGCGGCTTCGGCATAGGAAAAACCTTCGATGGCAACCATGACAAGGGCTGCGCGACGGTCGGGGCTGATCGCCTGCAATGCGTCGACGATCTCGCGCGAGGCAATGCTCTCCACCTGCTCGGCCGGCTGGGCAACGGCCTCGCCCGCCTCCAGCGGCAGCATCGCCGCCTCGCCGCGGCGGTTCACCTTGCGCATCTGGTCGATGAACAAATGATGCATGATCGTAAACAGCCACCTCCGGGGGCT
>NZ_RZPQ01000438.1:0-4945 GCF_003999135.1 Mesorhizobium sp. M7A.F.Ca.CA.004.06.1.1
CCTCTGGCTCCGCCGGAACCCTGCGGTTCCAACATTTTGAAATCGTCATCACCGGTTCAACCGTCGACTATGAACTCGGTGAGACGGTGACAGGCGGTTCATCCGGCGCGACGGGCATCTTGGTCGACTTCTTTGCCAACGTGCTAAGGGTCTTGCCGATAAGTGGGACGTTTCAGGCCGGTGAGACAATCACTGGAGGCAACTCTGCGATTGCCAAAACAGCAAACAGCGCGACCCGGCGCATCTATGTGCGCGGCTCGGCCGGCATCTTTCCGGCTGGCGAGACGATCACGGGTGGAATGTCGGGTGCCACAGCCGTAATCGCCGCGCCCTACCAGACGCCTCTTGCGATCGGTCCGGGCACGTTGATGAACTGCTCGACCGACGCCGTCGTCGTTGCGAACGTAGTGACACCGGCGAGCCTTAGCCTTTCTGGCATCAGGGGAAACACCCAGTCGCATGGCATCCGGTTCAACCTTTCCGTGGGCCAACGGCTGCGCAAAGCCAGTCTCAGGGACATCGCCCTGAAAAACTCGACCTCCATTGGCGTTGCTTTTCGGGTAAGCACCGGCGGCGTGATAGACGAAATGCTGGTCGATGGCTTTGACATGACGGAATGGGTTGGTGATGGCACCGGCAGTTCCATCACGGCCGGCATCGCGACCAGGTTTATTGGCGGCAACAATCCCGGCCTGCAGGGGACGTCGAGTGTGCCGACCAATCTGACCGTCAACACAACGCTGTCCGGGCTTCACAACCGGGCACTCTGCCACAACAACGGGGCCGGCGGGACGCGGACACATACGCTGCCGCCTGCCGTGCCTGGCCTTCGGATCGGCTTTGCCGGAGTACACGCAACCCATGTCATGAACATCGAGCCCAACGGGACGGACACGATCAAGGGCGGCGGTGCAGGAAAATATCTCATTCTCGATCCCGGCGAGCGTGTAACCCTGGAGGCATACGCAACGGGCTCATGGGTGGTCAGCGCGACAGTCGGCTGGGCGGGCGATTTCGAGTTGTAGACTTTGTCGTTGTGAATGACCGAATCGCCTAGGTTGCTTTTTTGATCCAAATGGACGAACGAAAGATATGGTGCTCGCTCTGTGGTCAATGGTGGCCGTGACCACCTTTATACTTGTGGCCCGCCACAATCGGGTTTCTGTTGTAGCGATTGGCTATGTCGGCCTTCTTGCTTATTCGGTGCCCGCGCTGATTGGCTTCACGCGACCTGTGAGCGCGAAAGGATTGGTGCCATATCTCGAGCCGGCGTCGTCGGAAGCAATTCTGGTGATGGTCGCTGCTTGGCTAGGGTTCGGGTTGGCGCTGCTGCTGATGCCTTCGTCTGTGGACGGGGGGCGTCCCCCTTGTTACCAGCTGCACCCGATGCGGGTCACCTGGTTCATTCGGTGCGCGCTGATCATTTCTTTAGCCTGCTATGCATGGATGGCAAACAGGGCTGGACTTGAGTGGTACGCGATGGAGCGTGCCGACATCTATGACGCCGTTGGTGGGCTCATTTCGATCGTGTGGCGTTGGGTCAGCGGCATCGGCCTTCTGGCATCGATCTATTTCGATAGGTTGTGGGGTCGCGGCGCTCGTATTTATCAAGCCATCTTTGCGTTAATGGTCGCACTTAATGCGATCGCGGGTGATCGGACTGTCCCGGTGATCTTGGCAATGGCGTTCGCCATCGTGTTGTTGTGGGAGTGGCCGATAACGAAGGCGGCCCTGCATTGGAAGGCATGGGCGATCGGGCTGGCGACGCTTGCGATCATCTTCTTTATGAAGCCCTTCTATCTGGCCTACAAACGCGACCTGCCGTTTGGCAGGATGCTGGCAGGCGGTTCTGATCCGATGGCTATGGTGGCCTCCTGGGAAGCCTTCGGCACTCATGAAAACATCGAAGGGCTGATTAGGAGTAGCACGACCTATCCATGGTGGAACACGGTTCGCGATACCTTGGCGCAACTGCTAATTCAGCCGTCGGCCTTCGGCTTTGACAGCACTGGGTTCAACACGGTGCTCCAGACCCAGATATTTTCGCAGGCGTTGTACGGCTTGGCTGGTACATTCTGGGGGCAGGCGTGGGCGATTGGTGGTATTCCCGTTGTGATCGTATTTGGGTTGATCTATGGCGGAGCGTTGGTGGCGTTGCACCATGCTTCGCTCAAAAGTAAGGGTATGTGGTTCTTCTTCTGGATCATCCTCGGCAGCGTGATAGGGGTCTATGCGCACCGGAATGCCTTGGAGAACGTTCTTGCGCAGGCACGGCAGCCATTCGTCGGTTTCGTGACGATTCAGGTCTTGGTGTGGGTACTGCTCTTCGGGCGCTTCCATACCAGCGTTCCGGCTGTTCCGATTGTGGGTCGAGACTACGGCAAATGAACTGATGTTGAGCAGCGCCTTGGGGGAGGCAAATGAACTGATGTTGAGCAGCGCCTTGGGGGAGGCAAATGAATGGTGGAGCAGGTATATCTCGATCAGCAGCATGATCGTCTTGTATTCATCGACCGACCAGCCGACGAAGGATTCTGGGACGATCGTTGGGCGCAATCCCTAACAGCAGCGGACATTCGGAAAAAGAGCGTCTTTGTCCAGCATGTTACCCGAAAGTATTTAAGCCCGCCTGATCGAGTGATTGATGCAGGCTGCGGTGTGGCCAATACAGTCTTTGGGCTCCATCACGCAGGGTTCGAGGCTTACGGATTAGACTTTGCCCCCGTAACCATCGCTAGGATCAAAAAGCACGCCCCAGAACTTAATATCGTTCTCGGTGACGTGCGAGAAATGCCATTCGAGGATGCCTTTTTCGAAGGGGTGTGGTCCTTGGGGGTGATCGAACACTTCAAGGATGGTTACGCATCGATCATCGAGGAGGCACGCCGAGTGCTGAAACCTGGCGGACTCCTTTTCCTAACTGTCCCCAGCGTGTCGCCATTGAGGCGTCTAAAGATGCGGCTCGGTCGATACGAAGATGTGAGTGCCGCGGACATGGCCCGATTTTACCAATTTGCCTTCACCCCGAACGACACAATTAGAACGATCAGCGGGATGGGGTTCCGGCTTTTGGAAAGTCGGTCCAGGGGCGGATATCTGGGGTTGATGCGGGAGAGCAGCTTGTTAAAGCGCCTGCTTGAACCATTGTATGAGAGCCGGTCGCGACCGATGGTGACCTTACGACGCGCGATCGACTTAGTGATCAGCCCAGTATCCTTTCACACAAAGCTGTTCGTCTTCAAAAAGCACTAGCTGAAACTCGCTGAATTTCGAACTCCTATTGATCTTTATCCTGACGGAGCTTCTCATCGATGTCTCTCAGGCTTTTGTTGTACGCGCGCGTCTCTCGCCGCACCCCTATCGTGGCAATAACTACCCACGCGATGGAGAAGGCGCCGATGAGGACTCCTAAAACTAAATGTTTTATGTCAGGCATATGTGCTTTTACGCGCCCTAGGTGCGTCAATGACTTACCGAGCGCACGGGTCTCTTGCTGATACTCAGAATTTTAAAGTCTGTATCTGCCAACTTGGCGAATGATATCCAGAATCATAATCGCCCGCGTCAAACCTAACCTCCACCCGGCGAACATACCAAAAATCAAAAACTGAACAACTGCCCGGAAGGGCGGAAAGGAACCACCATGGACCGCAACTTCGCGCGGGCGCTTGCGCTTGTTCTCAAATCGGAAGGCGGCTGGTCGGACAATCCGGCTGACCCCGGCGGCGCCACCATGAAGGGCGTGACGCTTGCCAGCTTCCGTCGCTATGTGAAGGCCGACGCGACGAAGGCGGATCTGCGTGCGATCAGCGACGCGCAGGTCGCCACCGTCTATCGCCGCTTCTACTGGGACGCTGTGCTCGGCGCCGAATTGCCCGATGGCGTCGACCACGCTGTGTTCGATTTCGCCGTCAACAGCGGGCCTGGCCGGGCGGCCATATATTTGCAGGCGGCCGTCGGCGTTGCGCAGGACGGGCGGATCGGACCGGTCACCGTCGCGGCGGCCAAGGCAAAGCCGGCCGGTGTGACCATCGATGCGCTTTGCGATGCGCGGCTGGCGTTCCTCAAGCGGTTGCCGACATGGGCAACATTCGGGCGCGGCTGGTCCGATCGGGTCAGGTCGGTGCGGGTTCAGGCCCTGCTGATGTCGGCGCAGCGCCCCGCGGCGCCGGTGGCCGCGCCGGCGCCGCCCAGGGCCGAGACATCGGCTGATGTGATGCCGGCGGCCCAGCCCGTGCCGCCGGCGCCCGGCGGCAAGGCGGCTGCCGCGGCCGGCATCCTCGTTCTCATGGCCGGAGCGCTCGCGGCTTTCCGGCATCACGTCGCCGATTTTTTCGGGAGCCTGTTTCGATGAGATGGTTCAACACCAATGCGCTGCACAATCTCCTCAACACGCTGATCGCCATCATCTGCGGCGGCGCGCTCGCCGGCTTCGACTGGACGCTGCTCGGCGTGAGCGACCGCACCGCGCTTCAGATCAGCGGCGCCATTGCCCTTGCCAAGATCATCATCAACGCGGTGCGTGACGGGCCGCGCGGCATGGTCGCGCCGCCGGCCAAGGAGACATGAGATGGGAACACTCACCCTCGCGCTGCTTGGCCAGGCCTGGCCGTATCTTCTGGCAATGGGCGCCGCGCTTGCCGGTGCCTGGACAGCCTATGCCAAGGGCAAGGCCAGCCAGAAGGCCAGGCAGGATGCCGCCGACGCCGCGGCGCGCACCGAAGCCCAGAAGATCGACGATGCCGTCGCCGGCCGGACGCCGGACGACAACAGAGGGAGGCTGGCCAGATGGTCAAAATCATAGCGCTCTCGCTGCTGCTGGCCGGCTGCACCACATCAGGCGGGTCGTTCTGCGCGGCCGGGCATCCCCTCCGCCCTTGTCGGCCGGAGGGGATGCCCGGCCGACAAGGGCGGAGGCGGCGACCCTTTCCGACGCGTCGGTGGC
>NZ_RZPQ01000439.1:0-3734 GCF_003999135.1 Mesorhizobium sp. M7A.F.Ca.CA.004.06.1.1
ACCAGCGACAGCGAGAACTGCACGCCGAGGCGTGCGCCCCACAGCAGTCCGGCCACCAGCGCGACGAGGCCGGCGGCGGCCCATACAGTGGCCCAGATCAGGGGTAGCCTGAGGCCGACCGCGAGTGCCGCGAACTGATCGTCGGCGACTGCGCGGAAGGAGAGGCCGATGCGGGTGTAGCGGAAGAACAGCGACAGCAAGAGGACCATGCCGGAAGCAACCACGGCCGCGAAAATATCGAACTGGCTGATCAGCACGCCGCCGATTTCCAGCGGCACATCCTCGATGCCGAGATCGAGGCCGTGGACCTGCGTGCCCCAGATCAGCTGGGCAGCGCCTTCGATGATGTAGGACAGGCCAAGCGTCGCCATGAACAGGGTGATCGGCGGCTTGTTGGTCAGTGGCCTGAGCACCGTGCGCTCGATGGCGATGCCGATCGCCACCATGATGGCGAAGGTGACCACCAGCGCCAGCGCGAAGGGAATGCCGCGCTCGACAAGGCTGACGAAGGTGAGTGCCGCAAACAGCAGCATCGCGCCTTGCGCGAAATTGAGCACGCCCGAGGTCTTGTAGATGAGCACGAAGCCGATCGCGACAAGCGAATACATGACGCCTGAGAGCAGGCCTCCGACGAGCACTTCGATGAAGAACTGGTAGTCGAAACCGGCGATCATATGCCTGCCCCGTCTTCATTGTCCGAGGCGACGCCGAGATAAGCATCGATGACGCGCTGGTCGTTCCTGACTTCATCGGGCGTGGCGTCGGCGATCTTGCGGCCGTAGTCGAGGACGGCGATTCGATCGGACAGACCCATGACGACGCCGACATCGTGCTCGATCAACACCACGGTGGTGGCGAAACGATCGCGCGCGGCACGGACGAAAGCCGCCATCTCGCTCTTTTCGCTCGCTGTCATGCCGGCCATCGGCTCGTCGAGCAAAAGCAGGCGCGGCTCGGCCACCAGAGCGCGGGCCAATTCGACACGCTTCTGCAGCCCATAAGGCAAGGTGCCGACAAGACGGTCGCGAATGGCGGTGAGATGGAGGAATTCGAGGACCTGTTCGGCACGGCTGCGTGAATCGCGCTGCTCGCCACGCGAGCGGCCGATGCCGAGCACCTGGCCGGCAAAGTTGGAGCGAACCTTGTAGGCAAGGCCAGAGGCGATATTGTCGAGGACGCTGAGGCCCTTGAACAGTGCAAGGTTCTGGAAGGTTCTGGCGACGCCGAGATGGGCCAGCCGCTGCGTCGGGACCTGGGCATAGAAGGTACCGTCGAGCTGGACATGGCCACGATCCGGCCTGTAGACGCCGCTGATGACGTTGATCAGCGAGCTCTTGCCGGCCCCGTTAGGGCCGATGATGGCACGGATCTCGCCTGGTAGAACCGACAGGTCGATATCGGCAAGTGCGACGACGCCGCCAAACGACAGGCTTATGCCCTGAAGCGCGAGCAAGGGAGAGGCGGCGTCGGCAACGGACCCTGCCGGCCAGGCGGCATCTTCGAACGACTGCTCCAACCGCAGGCCTGACGGCAAGCCGCGTGCAAAGACTTCCGGCGCATAGACCGAAGCGTCCATCACTCCGAGCGTATAACTGGGCAACGGCATTCCAATCGTCCTCGATTAGGCGCGCAAAATCCTATTGCCGCCCGACGGATCAGCGCGCCGGGCAAGCTTCATGTGTGCAGGCCGGCGCCTGCCCGGCGTGCCTATGGGGTGACTACTCCGCCGCCAGCGACGCCGCCGCCTCGGCATCTTCCAGTTCGCGAACGAGTGGGATGACATGCTTGCCGAAATACTCGACCTCTTCCTGGAAGTGCAGGAAACCGAGCAGGATGAGATCCGCACCCGCGCGCTTCAGGTCGACGACGCGTTGAGCGACCTGCCTGGGGGTGCCGATCAGGTTGGAGCGGAAGCCGTCATTGTACTGGACCAGGTCGTCGAAGGACGATTTCGCCCAATTGCCCTCACCTTCCGGCGAGGCCTTACCGGCGTTCTTGACCTCATGGCCGAAAGCATTGACCGCTTCGGGATTGGCCTTGGCGATGATTTCGGCGAGCACCGTCTTGGCCTCCTCCTCGGTCTCGCGAACGACAGCGAAAGCGTTGACGCCGACCTTGACGGAATGGTTGTTGGCCTTCGCCTTGGCCCTGAGGTCGTCGACCTGCTTGGCGATTTCAGCCGGCGTGTTGCCGTTGGTGAAGTACCAGTCCGAAACCCGTGATGCCATGTCGCGTGCGGCGCGCGACGAGCCACCCTGGAAGATTTCGGGCAGCGGCTGCGGCGGCTTCGGCTTCAGCGAATATTCGTTGAAGCGGTAGAAATCACCACGGAAGGTGAAGCTGTCTTCAGTCCATATTCCGCGCAGCGCACGAATGAATTCTTCCGAGCGGCGGTAGCGCTCGTCATGGTCGAGCCAATGCTCGCCAATGGCGTGGAACTCGCCGCGGAACCAGCCGGAGACAAGATTGATCGCGACGCGGCCGTTGGTCAGGTAGCTGATGGTGGCGATCTGCTTGGCCGCCAGCGCCGGGTTCCATGGCCCGGGCAGGATCGCGGCGATGACCTTGAGCGTGGTGGTCGCCGCCAGCAGATCATGGCTGAACGCCACCGATTCATGCTGTTCGTCGGCGCCGTAGCCAGCGGTGAAACGGATCTGGCTGAGCGCGTAGTCGAAGCCGGACCTCTCGGCGATCTGCGCCAGCTTGCGGTTATACTCGGCCGAATGGTTGGTGCGCTGCTCGATGTTGGAGATCACCAGGCCGCCCGAAACATTCGGCACCCAGTAGGCAAACTTGATCGCGTCGGTCTCTGCGTGTGCCATGAAATGTCTCCCATTCAGGCCGTGTCATTGATCGATCCGGCCGCAGCCGGACTTCGCCGATATTTATTATGTTTATAGAATAAATATACAAAGAAGGATTTTCCGTTTTTGGGGCACTCTTGGGGCGGAAATACCAATTTTCGCTGCCGAACCCGGCCTGCAGATGTCAGCCCGCAAGAGGTCCATGCGCGGCATGGGCGCCGATCGCCTGCGCTGACGGCAGCGTAACCAGCAGCTTGGCAATTTCCCCCGCGACCGCCTGGGCATGGCGGGCGACTTTCGGCAGACCCATGAGCTCGCCGAAAGTGCCTCTTGCCAGCGGGCCGGCGACCAGGAGTGTCGCAACCGCCTCACCGTCCGAGCCGATTGCGCGGCTGTCGAGACTTGTCTCGATGCCAAGTCCATATTGGTCCGTCCTGATCAAGCCGGCTTCCGCCAGCGAGCTCAGCGCCGGGTTCAGCTGTAATGCCTGCCCATGAGCCGGACCCGTAGTGTTGATGACGGCATCGAAGCGCGTCGTCTCGATCCGTGTCTGCCCGCGTCGTTGAAAGCTGACAGCCAGGCTGCCGTCCTCATCGTTCGACGCGACAAGCCTGGCGGCAATGGTGTCGAATGTTCCGGCCGCATGACGCCGGTCGAGCACCGCCGCCACCTGCGGAGCGATCCTGAAGCGATGCACGTCCCAGAACACGCGCAGCCGGCGGACCAGCCTTGCCCGCTCCGGCGGGGCAAGTGCGGCCCACAGCACCGGCCCCTGCAGGCGCAGTTGGTCGAAGACCGACTGCCAGTTGACATTGGCCGCTCTCGCAGCTGTCAGCGTCGCGCGAATGGCCCTGAGCAGGCCGAGCGCCGTCGTGGCCGGCGCGGGTGCAAAATCGCCAAAAGGCTCGCCCCTGACATCGGGGTGTCCGC
>NZ_RZPQ01000439.1:3744-4944 GCF_003999135.1 Mesorhizobium sp. M7A.F.Ca.CA.004.06.1.1
AGCGTAAGCCGCGGCGCGACAGCGCGAGGATGCGGCCGCGATGGCCACGACGGTCGAGTTCGGCGACCATGTCGGCAGAGGTCAGCCCGGAGCCGACGATCAGCACCGACGCCTCCGGACCAATCCCGGCAAGCGCCGCTGGTGCGTACGGGTCGGCGATGAAACCCGGTGCTTCCGTCAGATGGATCAGCGCGGCTGGAATCGCGGGCTGTGGGTGCGTCGCTGCCAGGACGACGATATCGGCAGCGACCAACCCACTGGACGTATGCACGGTCCAGCCCGCGCCACTGGCATCGCGCGTCACGCGTATGGCGAGACCTTCGGCATGACGGACAAGGCCGGAACCGAGATACGGCGCCAGATGCTCGGCGACGTAGCGACCGAACACACGCCGGCGCGGAAAAGCGTCGCCGTTCTTCCAGATGGCGTCCGGGTCGTGTTCGAGTTCTCCGCTGCCAGTCAACCAGCGTGCAAAATGCTGCGGGTCGTCGGGAGCCATGCTCATCCTGATCGCGGGAACATTAACCCGATGAGACGGTTCCTCGCTGGAATAGGCAAGGCCACCGCCAAGAACCGGTCGTGGCTCGATCACGGAAATGGAAATGCGCTCCGGTCGAGGCATTTGCGCCAGGTGCCACGCCACCGCGGCGCCGGAAAAGCCGCCGCCGATAATGGCGACGCGCAACCGCGAGGACGCAGGAAGCAAGTTCACGAGGCGCTGGCGAGCGACTTCGGCCGGTGGTCGCCGGCGATGGTTTCGCCGAACGGACCGGTGTTTACGGAAGAGCCGGCTGCCTTGACCAGATGGTCGGTCGGCAGTTTCGGCAGCACCAGCTCGCCGAAGCGATAGGCTTCTTCGAGATGCGGATAGCCGGAAAGGATGAAGGTATCGATACCGAGGCGCCGGTACTCGTCGATGCGCTCGGCGATCGTGTCGGGATCGCCGACAAGTGCGGTCCCTGCGCCGCCGCGCACCAGGCCGACGCCGGCCCACAGATTGGGCGCGATCTCGAGCTTGGCGCGATTGCCGCCATGCAATGCGCTCATCCGCGCCTGGCCGACCGAATCCATGCGGGCAAAGACCTTCTGCGCCGAGGCGATCGTCGCATCGTCGAGCCGGCTGATCAGCCTGTCGGCCGCGGCCCAAGCCTCCTCGGTGGTTTCGCGGACGATGACATGCAGCCTAATGCCGAAGGAGAG
>NZ_RZPQ01000043.1:0-17067 GCF_003999135.1 Mesorhizobium sp. M7A.F.Ca.CA.004.06.1.1
GTCGAATATTCTGGTGGTGTCGGCTTCCTCAAGGCTGGCCTGCAGGCCGCCTGGGCGATCACCACGGTCAGCCCGACCTACGCGCAGGAGATCCGCTCGGCGGAATTCGGCATGGGTCTCGACGGCCTCATCAACATGCGCTCCAGCGATCTCTATGGCATCGTCAACGGCATCGACACCGGCATCTGGGATCCGGAAACCGACAAGCATCTGGTATCCCCCTACAAGGCGAGCACACTGAAGGCGCGCGCGCCCAACAGGACTGCCGTGGAGGACCGCTTCAGTCTTGAGCGTGACGACAGCCCGATCGTCTGCGTGGTCAGCCGGCTGACCTGGCAGAAGGGGATGGACATACTGGCGCTGGTGATCGACGGCATCGTTGCCACTGGCGCGCGGCTGGCCATCCTAGGATCGGGCGATGCTGGTCTCGAAGGCGCGCTGCTTGCCGCTGCCGCCCGGCATCGCGGCCGTATCGGTGTGGTCGTCGGCTACGATGAGGGGCTGTCGCACATCATGCAGGGTGGCTGTGACGCCATCGTCATCCCCTCGCGCTTCGAACCGTGCGGGCTGACGCAGCTTTACGGCCTGCGCTATGGCTGCGTGCCGGTGGTCGCGCGCACCGGGGGCCTCGCCGATACGGTCATCGACGCCAATGAGGCCGCCGTCTCTGCCGGTGTCGCCACCGGCCTCCAGTTCGCGCCCAACAATGGCGGTGCCTTGCTGCACGCCATCCGCCGCCTCGTCGACGCCCATGCCAGTCCGACGGTCTGGGAATCGCTGCAGCGCCAGGGCATGAAGGCCGATGTGTCGTGGGACAAGAGCGCCGAAAAATATGTCGAACTCTATCGCTCGCTACTTTCGAAAAGGGTTGCCTGAAGCATGATACGGACCGTCCCCACCAAGCCTTATTCCGACCAGAGGCCCGGCACGTCGGGCCTGCGCAAGAAGGTGCCTGTCTTTCAGCAGGAGCACTATGCCGAGAATTTCATCCAGTCGATCTTCGACGCGCTCGACGGTTTCAAGGGCAAGACCCTGGTGATTGGCGGTGACGGCCGGTTCTACAATCGCGAGGTCATCCAGAAGGCCATCGCCATGGCCGCCGCCAACGGCTTCGGCAAGGTGATGGTCGGGCAGGGCGGCATCCTGTCGACGCCGGCCGCCTCGCATGTCATCCGCAAGTACAAGACCTTTGGCGGCATCATCCTGTCGGCCAGCCATAATCCCGGCGGCCCGCATGAGGATTTCGGCATCAAGTACAATGCCGGCAATGGCGGCCCGGCGCCGGAAAAGCTGACCGACGCGATGTTCGAGAAAACCAAGACAATCTCAAGCTTCAAGATCGCCGATATCGATCCGATCGACATCGACACAACAGGCACGGTCAAGGCCGCCGGCATGACGGTCGAGATCATCGACCCGGTCGCCGACTATGCCGAACTGATGGAAAGCCTGTTCGATTTCGATGCCCTGCGCAAACTGTTCAAATCCGGCTTCCGCATGCGCTTCGACGCCATGCACGCGGTGACCGGCCCCTACGCCAAGGAGATCCTGGAGAACCGGCTTGGCGCGCCCAACGGCACCTGCCGCAATTTCAAGCCGCTGCCGGATTTCGGCGGCCATCACCCGGATCCGAACCTCGTCCATGCCAAGCACCTCTATGACGAGATGATGGGACCGGACGCGCCGGATTTCGGCGCTGCCTCGGATGGCGACGGCGACCGCAATCTGATCATCGGCAAGGGCATTTTCGTCACCCCGTCGGATTCAGTTGCCATGCTCGCCGCCAATGCCCGCCTGGCGCCCGGCTACAAGGCCGGTTTGAAGGGTATCGCCCGCTCGATGCCGACCAGTGGCGCTGCCGACCGCGTCGCTGAAAAACTCGGCATCGCCCTCTATGAGACGCCGACCGGCTGGAAGTTCTTCGGCAATCTGCTGGATGCCGACATGGCGACGATCTGCGGCGAGGAGAGTGCGGGCACCGGCTCCAACCATGTCCGCGAAAAGGACGGCCTATGGGCGGTGCTTTTGTGGCTCAACATCCTTGCCGCGCGCGGCGAAAGCTGCAAGCAGATCGTCACTGAGCACTGGGCGACCTACGGTCGCAACTACTATTCGCGGCACGATTATGAAGAGGTTGAGAGCGACCGCGCCAACGCATTGGTCGACGAACTGCGCGCCAAGCTCGGCGCGCTGCCGGGTACCAGCGCTCGCGGCATGAAAATCGCCAGCGCCGACGATTTTGCCTATCGCGATCCGGTCGACGGTTCGATCAGCGAGCATCAGGGCATCAGGGTGCTGTTCGAAGGTGGTTCGCGGGTCGTCTTCCGCCTCTCCGGCACCGGCACGTCGGGCGCGACGCTGCGCGTCTACATCGAACGTTACGAGCCGGACAAGTCGAGGCACGACCTCGACACCCAGGCCGCCCTTGCCGATCTGATAGCCGCAGCCGATGATATTGCCGGGATTCACAGCCATACCGGCCGCCCCAAGCCAAGCGTGATTACTTGAGGGTGGCGGTTCGCGCTTTCCCTTCTCCCCTTGTGGGGTTCGAAGGACGGGGCGAGACCCGTGGCTCGCCCCAGGGCGGTGGATCGGCGCGTAGCGCCGAGACGGTTGAGGGGTGCGCGAAGGATCGCTGTCCTTGCCAAGCGGGAACATCCCTCATCCGTCGCCTTCGGCGACACCTTCTCCCACAAGGGGCGAAGGGGGAGACTGCATGACCCAGCTCGGCGCCACCGTCACCCGCGAAGGCATCCGCTTTGCCGCCTGGTCGCAGGCCGCCCGTCGGCTTTGGGTCTCGATCTTCGACGAGCAGGGCAACCGGGAAATCGAACGGCTCGAACTGCAGCCGGAAGGTGAGGGCGTCCATGCGCTGTTCATTGCGGGCCTTGGCCAGGGCATCCGCTACGGCTTTCGCGCCGATGGCGACTACGCGCCGGAACGCGGACTGTGGTTCGATCCCGCCAAGCTCCTGACCGATCCATATGCCGTCGAGATCGACAGGTCCTATGTCTATGACTGGCGGCTGGCCCAGCGCCGGGGCGAGGGCGCCGATACCGCACCGCTGATGCCGAAGGCGATTGCCGCTGCGCTGCCGAAGCCGGTGCAGGCTGCCCCGCCGCTATTCCAGCCGGGCGGCCTTATTTACGAAGTGCCGGTGCGCGCCTTCACCATGCTGCATCCGGACATTCCCGAAAAATTGCGCGGAACAGTCGCCGCACTTGCTCACCCGGCGGTTATCGAGCATCTGAAAAAACTGGGGGTTGACGCGGTCGAACTGATGCCGGTGACCGCGTGGATTGACGAGCGACATTTGCCGCCGCTCGGGCTGCGCAACGCCTGGGGCTACAATCCCGTGACTTTCATGGCCCTCGATCCGCGTTTGGCGCCGGGCGGCATCATGGAGTTGCGAAACACGGTCGCCGTGCTGCGTGAGGCTGGCATCGGCGTCATCCTCGACCTCGTCTTCAACCACACCGGCGAGAGCGACTGGCTTGGCCCGACGCTGTCGCTGCGCGGCCTGGACAACCAGGCCTACTACCGGCACTCATCAGACGGCGGGCTGGCCAACGATACCGGCACCGGCAACACGGTCGCTTGCGATCATCCTGTCGTCCAGGAGATGGTCCTCGACACGCTTCGCCATTTCGTCAGGGATGCCGGCGTCGACGGCTTCCGCTTCGACCTGGCGCCCATTCTGGGCAGGGTTGAAGGAACATTCGATGCCGAGGCGCCGATGCTGAGAGCGATGCGCGACGACCCGCTGCTGGCCGATCGCGTGTTGATCGCTGAGCCGTGGGACATCGGTTCCGACGGCTATCAGCTCGGTAATTTCCCGCCGCCCTTCCTCGAATGGAACGACAAGTATCGCGATGACGTCAGGCGCTTCTGGCGCGGCGACGCCGGCATGGTCGGTGCGCTGGCGACCCGGCTTGCCGGTTCGTCCGATGTGTTCGCAACGAACCGGCAAAACGCCAGTCGGACCGTCAATTTCATCGCCGCCCATGACGGCATGACGCTCGCCGATATCGTGCGCTACGAGCGCAAGCACAACGAAGCCAATGGCGAGCAGAACCGCGACGGTCACAATGAAAACCTATCCTGGAACAACGGCGTCGAAGGGGATGCGGACGATCCGGCCGTATGGGAGTCTCGCCAGAACGATCAGTGCGCGCTGCTCGCCACGCTGTTTGCCTCGCGCGGCACCATCATGCTGACCGCAGGCGACGAGTTCGGCCGCACCCAGCAAGGCAACAACAACGCCTATGCGCAGGACAACGAGATCACCTGGCTCGACTGGGCCGGCCGTGACCAGGTGCTGGAGCGCTACACGGAGGAACTCTCGAGGCTGCGCCGGTCGATGCCGGCGCTCTCCGATACAAGCTTCCTCACTGGCCAGCCACCGGCAGGTTCAGAGATACCGGACGTCGCATGGCTGACCGAGACAGGCGCGCCGCTCAATGAACAGTGCTGGCAGGACCCGCAGCGGTACCGCCTCGTCATGATCCTGGGTGGCGTCAGCCGCCTTGCCGTCATCATCAACGGCGATCGCCGGGCCTGCATGTTCACCTTGCCTGAGCGAGACGGATTCTTCTGGGCTCCAGCCATCGAAGCGCCGGATGCGGCGGACAGATCGCGACCGATATCGGGACGGGCGGTGATCTTCATGATCGAACGAGCGCAAGCCGGCACAGGGGAGAAGCGCAATGGCGGCGAGTGACAAGACCGGATGGTGGCGTGGTTGCGTCATCTACCAGATCTATCCGCGCTCCTTCCAGGACACGACCGGCGATGGCAGCGGCGATCTCGCCGGTATCACCTCGAGGCTCGCCCATGTCGCCTCGCTTGGTGTCGATGCCGTCTGGCTGTCGCCTTTCTTCAAGTCGCCGATGGCCGATATGGGCTACGACGTGTCGGATTACTGCGATGTCGATCCGATGTTCGGCACGCTCGAGGATTTCGATGCGCTGGTCGCCGAGGCGCATCGTCTCGGCCTGAAGATCGTCATCGACCAGGTGCTGTCGCATTCGTCCGACAGGCACGACTGGTTTGTCGAAAGCCGCGCCAGCCGCGATAACCCCAAGTCGGACTGGTATGTCTGGGCCGATGCCAAGCCAGATGGCGGGGCACCCAACAACTGGCTCTCCGTGTTCGGTGGCCCGGCCTGGGAATGGGATTCGACCCGCCGGCAATACTACATGCACAACTTCCTAGCCTCGCAGCCCGACCTGAATTTCCACAACCCGGAGGTCCAGGACGCGCTTCTCGACACGGTGCGGTTCTGGCTGGAGCGCGGCGTCGACGGCTTCCGGCTCGATACGGTCAATTACTATGTCCACGACCGCTGGCTGCGCAGCAATCCGCCCCTGGCGTCGAGCGTCGCCGGCACCAACGGCGAGACCAACACCTACCTCTACCAGGAGCATCTGTTCGACAAGACGCAGCCGGAAAACCTGGCGTTCCTGCGCCGCTTCAGGGCGCTGCTCGATGAATATGACGACCGCGCCGCGGTTGGCGAAATCGGCGATGAAGGCCGCTCGCTGCAGACGCTCGCGGCTTACACCTCAGGCGGCGACAAGCTGCATATGTGTTACACCTTCGACCTGCTCGGTCCGCAGTTCTCGGCCGCGCATGTGCGTGGCTGCGTCGAAGCCTTCGAGGCGGCCGTCTCCGACGGCTGGGTCTGCTGGGCGTTCTCCAACCATGACGTGGTGCGCCATGTCAGCCGCTGGACAAGGCCGGGCAGCGATCCCGACGCCGTCGCAAGATTCTCGATCATGCTGTTGTCCTGCCTGCGCGGCTCGATCTGCCTCTATGAGGGCGAGGAGCTGGGCCTGGAGGAGGCGGAGCTGGCCTATGAGGATCTGCGCGATCCCGTCGGCATCCGCTTCTGGCCAGGCGTCAAGGGCAGGGATGGGTGTCGCACGCCAATGGTCTGGGAGGCCGGCGCCGACAATGCAGGCTTCTCCACGGCCAGGCCCTGGCTGCCGATACCGGCCAGCCATCGCACCCGCGCGGTCGACGTCCAGAATGCCGACACGGCCTCGGTGCTGAAGTCCTATCGGACCACGCTGGCCTTGCGCGGGAAGCATGAGGCGCTGGTATCAGGCTCGATCCGCTTTCTCGACGCCGAGGGTGACGTGCTGGCTTTCGTTCGCGAGGGCGGCGGCGAAAGACTGCTCTGTGTCTTCAATTTTGCTGGAGGACCGGCCAATTGGCCGTTGCCGCAAGACTTAGGAGCGGTTACGGAACTTGACGGCGATGCCTCGCTCACCAGGGAGGTCGAGCTTTTGCTGCCGGGACTTGGATGCTTCCTCGGTAGGCTCGACTGATGCCTCGACTGCTCTACTGCACCAGCACGGAGCGTCCACAAGTCGCGCCGGTGACCCGGACATCCGCCTCGCCGAGACGCACGCCAAGGGCTCCAAGCAGGTTGGCAAGCAAGGTATCGATCGGGGCCGCCACGCTGTTCAGAAGTGCCACCACCGGCGGCTTCACAAATCCCAGAAGGGCGTCAAGATTCAGCGGCAGGCCGAGTAAATTCGCCGTCAGCGACAGGCCGCTGACCAGCGACGTAGTCAACGATTGGGTAAAATTTTGCGTGTAAGCGGTCCTTATCGTCTTGGCATCGATGTCGGCCTTGTTGAAAGTCAGCGTCGTCGCGGGGTTATTGGCCATGTTAAACGCCGCTGAGCCCACTACGGACACCACGGGGATGAGCAGAAGTTTCACGGCCGCGATTTCGGTGTTGGAAAACGTCTCCTTATTGGTGAAATCGGCAAAGCCGGCGCTGCTGCTGTCACCGAGATGTCCTTCGACGATACCGGGACGTGTAGCAACGGTGACCTTGATACTGTCAGGGCCTGTTGGACAACTTATGTCCATGAGCTTGGCCTCGGCATAGGCGACTTCGACATGCAGGGGCAAACTGACCGATACCAAGGTGATACCGCCTCCGACATTTTTGTTACCGCCCCCGATCTTCACTATTAGCTTGATGCGGGTCTGCGCCGTCCGCACAATGGCGCCGACCTCGCCAACCGCCAGCCATGGCGAGGATTGCGGCGGTTCGCCGATGGCGATGGCGAGCGTGGTCGACAGCACCCCCGGAATGGCGGCGCCGAGGGCGACGTCGACCTGCTTCGAACCGTTTGCCAGTCCGGCGGCGGCGGTCAGCATGCCCATCGCGCTGGCATCGACGCCAAGGCCGGCCGGCTTTTGACCGAGGCCCAACTTGCCGACGGAGCCGAGATCGATCAGATGACTGAGCGGGATCTGGACCGTACTGGTCGACTTGGAAGCGATCGTCTGCAGGGCGACCTTGGCCGTGTTGCCAAGCCCCGGCACATTGGCCATGGCCGTGGCGATCTGGCCGACGGTCGCCTTCGATGCCAGCACATCCGAATACGACACGCCGGTCAGGTTCAGCTGTGTGGCAAGGCCGTCGACGAAGGAGAGCACGCTCACATCGGCGGAGAGCAGCGCGTTGTAGTCCATGACGCTGAGCGAGATGTTGCTGCCGAGAAGTCCGCCGAGAAGCGCGTTGAGGATACCGCCATCGAGGCTGGCGAGCCTCGATCCGACCGAGAACGTCGCCTGCGGCGTCATGCTGGCGATGGCTTGGGTGCCGATGACGGGAGTTGGGATCAGCGAACTCGCGAAATAGCGGGCCGGGATCTTCTTCAGGGTGACATGGACGGCATTGTAGGGTGTTACGCTGGCCTGGAAACGCTGGCCCACATTGGCGCCGGATGCCACATATCGCCCGGGCGTGACCGTCACGACGGTTTTGCCGGCCGCCGGCTCGATCGTCTGTCCCGAGCTTTGAACGATAACCCCTGGCATGCCGTTGTCGGTCAGTGTGGTGACAACCGCGGTGTTGACATTGGTCATGTTCGAGGCGGCGGTGATCGCCGCCAGGTCCACCATTGCCTGGGCTTCGCGGCGCTCGGTGTAGATCGAGGCTTCGTCGATGGCCACCGCGGCCAGCGCCAGCGCCACCGGCGCGCTCAATGCCGCCATGACGGTGAAGTTCGCTTTCCTGTCACTCAGCATCAACCGGGCAAGCCGACCGATCCCATTGCACGCATGCAGCAGCATTCAAATGCCCCCGACCCTGATCGTTGACTGGCGCTTGATCGTGGTCCCGGGCATGGCTATGCCCGGGAAAAGGTTCCAGATCGGCAGGTTGCGGGCGTCGTACTGGATGGAAACCACGAACTGGCTTCCATCAGCCGTGCTGTCGTTGGCCTGGTAGGTCAACTTGCTGACATCCACGAAGGGATATCCGCCGGCATTGTTGGTGACGAAGCTGGCTACGAGCGTCTGGCGTTCGGTCTGGTTCAACCCGGCAATTGCCGTGCGGGCGGCATCCGCTGCGATCTGTTGGATCGAGTTGGCGGCGCCGAAGTATATACCATATGCAACCATTCCGAGTAGAAGAAGAATGAAAATCGGTGAAAGCAAGGCAAATTCGACCGCAGAAGTGCCGTGTTCTTCTTGAAGTTTCCGCATTAATTGACGGATTTTGGGCAATTTACTTGCTCTGTTACTCATAGCCGCCACGCGTCTGAAGTTCGAACCATATAGAAGGTACTCATAATGTAACCCCAGGTTGCTTAAGAACGCATTAAGACATTCCGGCAAACTGGCATGGCTCCGATTCGCGGTGAAAAATGGCGTCGAGGTGAAGAAACCAAGTCAAGCTTCTGGTTTCGGCTGCTGTTTCAGCGGCCACGCCATAGCTTTCGTCCGCCTTACTTTGGGTGACCCAGAGAGTCTGTTGAAATAAAAATTCTCCGCGTTAGTGTCTGGGCACGAGCCGCAGGACGGGAACCAGCGGCGCGCTCAAAGGGGTCAGATATCGGCTTCAGGGCGTCAACACTTAATAGGCGCGCCAACGGCAGCGCCGACAGGGAGAACTTCATGCTGAAAAACATGCTGAAGGCGACGGTGCTCGCCACGACCATGGCGCTGGCCGCCGGCACCTTCTACACGCCGGCTTTCGCCGAGACCGTCTATAACAGAGGCAGCGCCGCCGAAGCGGAGACGGTCGATCCGCACAAGACCTCGACCGTCTACGAAGCCGATATCATACGCGACCTGTTCCAGGGCCTGGTCATGCATGACCAGAAGACGAACCTCATTCCGGGCGCGGCCGAAAGCTGGACAGTGTCAGACGACGGGACTGTCTACACCTTCAAGCTGCGCAAGGATGGCCTCTGGTCGGATGGCAGCCCGGTGACGGCGGACGACTTCGTCTATTCGTTTCGTCGGCTGGAAGACCCGGCCACCGCTGCCGAATACGCCTCGATGCTGTACCCGGTGAAGGGTGCGGAGGACGTCAACACCAAGAAGGGCAAGCCGGAGGATATGGGTGTCAAAGCGATTGACGCAAATACCCTCGAAGTCACGCTGAAGGCGCCGACGCCTTACTTCCTGGAGATGCTGACCCACCAGGCCGCCTATCCGGTCAACAAGGCTTCGATCGACAAGCTCGGCGCCGACTGGATCAAGGCGGGTAATCTCGTTTCGAACGGCGCCTATACGCTGGCCGAGTGGATACCCAACGACCACATGAAGCTGGTCAAGAATCCGAAATTCTGGGACGCCGCGACCGTCAAGATGGACGTCGTCAACTATATCCCGACCGAAGACCGCTCATCGGCGATGAAGCGGTTCGAGGCCGGCGAACTCGACAGCTACGGCGACCTGCCGACCGAACAGCTCGCTGACCTCAAGACCAAGTTCGGCGACCAGGTCCGCGTCGGACCTTATCTCGGCACCTATTATTATGCGATCAAGACCGACAAGGCGCCGTGGGACAATGTCGAACTGCGCAACGCCATCTCGATGGCGATCGACCGCGACTTCCTCGCTGAGAAGGTCTGGCAGAACTCGATGCTGCCTGGCTATTCGATGGTGCCTCCGGGCATCGCGGGCTACACGCCGGCAATGGCCAAATACGCCGACATGTCGCAGATCGACCGCGAGGACGCTGCCAAGAAGACCCTCGAGAAACTCGGCTATACGCCCGAGCATCCATTGAAGATGGAGATCCGCTACAACACTTCGGAAAACCACAAGAACACGGCCGTCGCCATCCAGGAACAGTTGAAGCCGCTCGGCATCGACGTCTCGCTCGTCAACACCGACACCAAGACCCACTACTCCTTCCTCGAGCAGAAGGGCGACTACGACTTGGCGCGTGCCGCCTGGATCGCCGACTACAAGGATCCGGAGACCTTCCTCGGCATCACCCGCAAGGCCAGCGGCAACAATTATTCGAGCTATGTCAGCCCGGCATATGAAGCGGCCATGGACAAGGCTGCGGCTGCCGGCGGCAAACCGGAAGAGCGCATGAAGGACCTCACTGAGGCCGAGCGCATCCTTGTCGATGACGTCGGTAACATTCCGCTTCTCTACTACAGCTTCCACGACATCGTTTCCTCGAAGCTGCATGGCTTCGACGACAATGTGATGGACATCCATCCGTCCCGCTTCATCAGCAAGGACTGATCCTTAGCCGGGCCGCCGCGCAACGAGATGCGCGGCGGTGCTGGTTTGCCATCGCATCGGCCCGGGAACCGGAATCGATTTTCGGCATGTCGGTGCGAAGATTTGAAGGCTAGAGCGCAACCGTCCAGCTGGACGCGCGTTGCTCTGGGTCAAGCGGGGCACCGATGCTGCGATACGTATTACGGCGGCTTCTGACCGCCATCCCGACGCTGTTCGTCATCGTGACCATGGCGTTTTTCCTGATGCGCGTCGCGCCGGGCGGCCCATTCAACCAGGAGCGGGGGCTGAGCCCCGAGATCAAGGCCAATCTCGAAGCCCAGTTCGGCCTCAACGACCCGCTCTGGCTGCAATTCGTCCATTATCTCGGCAATCTGCTGCGCGGCAATTTCGGCCCGAGCTACAACATGCCGGATTTCACCGTCACCGAACTCTTCGCCAAGGGCCTGCCTATATCGGTTCAGCTCGGCGCCTCGGCGCTCGTCCTGGCGCTGCTACTCGGTTGTGTGCTCGGCACCATTGCGGCGCTTAACCAGAACAAGCTTGGCGACTATACGGTGATCGCGCTGGCGACGGCCGGCAGCACTATCCCAACCTTCGTCATCGCGCCGGTGATCCAACTCCTGTTCGGGCTGACCTGGAGGCTGCTGCCGATCGGTGGGTGGGGCGATGGCGCTTTCATCAACAAGGTCGGTCCGGTGTTGACGCTCGCTCTGCCGCAGATCGCCATCGTCGCCCGGCTGATGCGTGGCTCGATGATCGAATCCTTGCGGTCCCACCACATCCGCACGGCGCGCGCGCTCGGCCTGTCCGATTGGTCGGTGGTGGTCAAGCACGCGCTGCGCGGTGCCATCCTGCCGATCGTCTCCTTCACCGGTCCGGCGGCGGCGGCATTGCTGACCGGCTCGGTCATTGTCGAGACGATCTTCTCCATTCCAGGCGTCGGCCGCTATTTCGTCGATGCCGCGCTCAATCGTGACTACACGCTGGTGATGGGAACGGTGGTGGTGATCGCCATCTTTACCATTGTCTTCAACCTGATCGTCGACGTCATGTACGCGGTCGTCGATCCGAGGGTGCGCTATGACTGACATCGCAGCCACAGCCCCCACCGTCATCGGCCGTTCGCTCTGGGGGGATGCCTGGGCGCGGCTCAAGGCCAATCGCGCCGCCATGTTCAGCCTGTACTACCTTGCCCTGATCGGTGTCGTCAGCGTGTTCGGACCGTGGTTCGTGCCGCATCAATACACCACCATCTATGCCGACTATGTGCGTATGCCGCCAAGCCTGTCAGCCTATCCGAAGGCCGACATGATCGAGACGGCGCTTACCGAAGCGATCAAGCGCATGCGGGTCGACATCAAGGAGTGGCGGCAGGAAGGCAACCAGGTCTTCGTCACCGTCAAGTCGACCAGGCCGATCGACGATCGCAATATCCGTTATCTCGACCGTTCCGATGCCTTTGACGGCACCAAGATCGAGAGCAAGTCGCCCGACGGTCTCGAAGTGACGATGAGCGCCTCGATCAAGCAGCAGTATTTCCTGTTCGGCACCGACAACACCGGCCGGGATCTGTTGTCGCGCACGCTGATGGCCGGGCGCATATCGCTGGCCATCGGCCTGCTCGCGGGTGTCGTGGCGGTGGTCATCGGCGTGGTCTACGGGGCCGCTGCCGGCTTTGCCGGCGGCAAGGTCGACGAGGTGATGATGCGCATCGTCGACGTGCTCTATTCCTTGCCCTTCATCTTCTTCGTCATCATGCTGGTAGTGTTTTTCGGCCGCAACTTCGTGCTGATGTTCCTGGCGGTCGGCGCCGTGCTGTGGCTCGACATGGCGCGCATCGTGCGCGGCCAGGCGCTGTCGATCCGCCGGCAGGAATATGTCCAGGCGGCGGAAGCCATGGGTGTCGGCCAGCGCGGTATCCTGCTGCGCCACGTCATCCCCAACCTGCTCGGCCCGGTGGTGATCTACATGACGCTGCTGGTGCCTCAGGTCATCATCCTGGAAAGCTTCCTGTCGTTTCTCGGCCTCGGCGTGCAGGAGCCGATGACCAGCTGGGGCGTGCTGATCTCGGTCGGCGCCAAGAACATCGGCACCGCCAACTGGCTGCTCCTGTTTCCCGCCTTCTTCCTCGTCTCGACGCTGTTCGCGCTGAACTTCGTCGGCGACGGCCTGCGCGACGCACTGGACCCGAGAGATCGATAAGATGGGGATCGCTAAGATGGCTGCTTCCGAAACGATCCTCAGCGTCAAGGATCTGCGTGTCCGCTTCCGCACGCTCGACGGCGCAGTCGAGGCGGTGAAGGGCATCAGCATCCACGTCAATGCGGGCGAGACCGTTGCCGTGGTTGGCGAATCCGGGTCCGGCAAAAGCCAGACGATGATGGCGGCGATGAGCCTGCTGGCATCGAACGGCGAAGCGACAGGCAGCGTTGATTATCGCGGCCGCAATCTTCTGACGCTCAGCAAATCCGAGCTCAACCAGGTTCGTGGCCGCAAGATCAGCATGATCTTTCAGGAGCCGATGACTTCGCTCGATCCGCTCTATTCGATCGGCAACCAGTTGATCGAGCCGATCCGCCGGCACCGGGGCCTGAATGCCGCCGAGGCGCGGGAAGAGGCGCTCAAGCTGCTGCGGCTGGTGCATATTCCCGATCCCGAGCGGCGGATGAAATCCTATCCGCATGAAATGTCCGGTGGCCAGCGCCAGCGTGTGATGATCGCGATGGCGCTCGCCAACGACCCTGACATATTGATCGCCGACGAGCCGACGACGGCGCTCGACGTGACCATCCAGGCGCAGATCCTGATGCTTCTGGCCGAATTGCAGCGCAAGCTCGGCATGGCGATCGTCTTCATCACCCACGATCTTGGCATCGTCCGCCGCTTTGCCGACCGGGTCTATGTCATGCGCCAGGGCGAGGTTGTCGAGGAGGGGGAGGCGGAGGCCATCTTCGTCAATCCCCAGCATGCCTACACGAAAATGCTGCTGGCGGCCGAGCCGGCCGGCAGCAAGCGGCCGCCGCCCGCCAATGCTCCGGTGCTGCTCGAAGGTAGAAATGTCGAAGTGACGTTCAGGATTGGCGGCGGGTTTCTTGCTGGTGAACCGCTGATGCTGCGTGCCGTCGATCACATCTCGATCCGGCTGCAGCGAAACCAGACCATCGGCATCGTTGGTGAATCCGGCTCGGGCAAGTCGACGCTCGGCCGCGCCTTGCTGCGGCTGTTGCCGAGCGACGGGCTTATCCGTTTCGGTGATCGCGACATTTCCCAAGCCGACAGGCAGGCGATGCGGCCGCTGCGGCGCCAGATGCAGCTCGTCTTCCAGGATCCGTTCGGCTCGCTGTCGCCGCGCATGACCGTCGGCCAAGTCATCACCGAAGGACTTCTGGTGCATGAGCCTGATCTTTCGGGCAAGCAGCGTGATCAACGCGCGGTCGACGCCTTGCGCGAGGTCGGCCTCGACCCCAACGCACGCAATCGCTACCCGCACGAATTCTCCGGCGGCCAGCGGCAGCGCATCGCCATTGCTCGCGCCATGATCCTGAAGCCCAGGCTGGTGGTATTGGATGAGCCGACCTCGGCGCTCGATCGCTCTGTGCAGAAACAGATCGTCGAACTGCTGCGCAAGCTGCAGGCGGACCACGAATTGTCCTATCTCTTCATCAGCCACGATCTGTCGGTCGTGCGCGCCATGGCCGACTACATCATCGTCATGAAACAGGGCAAGATCGTCGAGGAAGGGCCGACTGAGGCGATCTTCAGCGATCCGCGGCACGCCTACACACAGACGCTGATGGCCGCGGCGATCGACGTGACGCGATTTCGCCTGAGCGCCTGAACCGGGCTCCGCACCGAGGCATTGGCTGTCCGCTCAATTCGCGGACCTGGGGCACTTGCGTGCTCGCACAGCGGCAATGGCATCCTGTTGCTGCTTAAGCCGGTCGATCCTGGCTGTTTCGCGGTTGGCTACCGCGGTCTTCACGCGTGAGCCGCCGAGCAGCCAGCGTGGAACATTGGTGTTGGCCACCTTGCCGCGCGTGATTGCCGTTTGCGAGATGTCACGGGCGACGTCTCCCATCGCCCTGTTGAGGTCGGTGCACGTCATCGAATCGTATTTCGCTGCATCGACGGTTCTGCCGAGCGATGAACAGCCAGTGAAGAGAACCAGCGTCATCACAAGAATCAAGGGCGGGGCTGTGGTTGAATTCAAATTCATGTCGCACTCGGCCCGCCGTTTGGCTGACTCCATCAGGTCCATCGACCCTAAAGCCGACGGACCTTTTCGTCAAAATATGCGGCCCGCGAAGAAACCTGCCACCGGCCAGCCTTTGCGTCCGGCGCAGGAACATTCTCTGCCACTCGAATTGCTATCTGGCGCGTGTTGGGTTCAATCACTGGTGAACGCAGAGAGCCCGTCCCGGCGACGTCGGGCGGTCCTTTCCTACGCTGCTTCGGCCACGAACGTCGACGGGGAGCAACCGCCGAGCACTGTCTGAGCGATGTCGGCGTCATTTTCATCGACATGCGCCATCACCAGAACCACCCCCTCGGCAACGTCTTGATCATCCGCCTTCATGGCGGCCATGGCGAATGTTCCAAACAGACCGCCGGCAACGCCGCCGCAGACCGCGCCAGCCACCGCTGCTGGCAACACGCTCGCAGCAAGAGGATTGATGCCATGGGCCGCAACGGCGCTCAGGCAGGCCAACACGCCGGCGGCAGCGCCAAGTAACGATCCCAAAGCGGAAACCCTAAGAGATCCCGCCTCGTTATTGTAAGGCCCGATGATGGCGATCTGTACGCGCGGAATTCCGTCCGCCACCAAGTCGCTGGCGACCCGCGCCGCATCGGCGGGGGGATCAAAAAGTCTGCTAATCGTCGGCATGGTCGCTTAACGCTTTTGGCTGTTCAGCGTCGTGTTGGGGAGGAATGACGCGGCAATCAGGTCGTCAACCTCGATTAGGCCCTCGTCGCCCTCCATGATGGCCGCGACCTTCTGGAAGGTCTTCATCTCGTCTTCGGTAATCTGGGCTTCCTGCATCCTGGCTTTGATCTCTGTCATCCGCATGCCAAGGGCATGGGATTTCTTGGTCTCACGGTTCGACATGCTGCTGCTCTTTAGTTTTTCATTGATCATTTTCGCCCACCACCCGAATTTGGGGCAAGGGCAAGCGTTTCCAACCTGGACTTCGGTCGGGCAGGGGCTGGACTTAAGTCTGGTTGCGGGCGTGATTGGGATGCGTGCCAAAGGCCTCTCGTGGCCCCACTCCCATCAAGACCCGACTCCCATCAAGAATCGGGGCCGGATTCCTGCGTCGGTACCCGTCGTTCGATCACCACGGGATGGTGCCGATGGGTTAGGACGAAACCTGTCACGACAGTGCTGTCGTGGTGATGATGCCGGCGCCTATGATCATGGGACGCACGACGGAACATTAGGCGTGCCTGATGGTTTATTTCTCGCAGCCGGGATCACGATTTGGTGGTCTGCTGCAGATCAGTCGGCAAAGGCTGGTCGGCCCGCGTTCTCCGCCAGAGGCGCGGGCTTCCCCAGGCAGCAGGAGAGAGATCATGAACAACATCATTTGGCTCGTTGGAGCTGTAGTCATCGTGATAGCGATCTTGAGCTTTTTTGGCCTCCGCTGAGCGGAAACGCGCGTACCAGTTGAGATGTTTTCCGGGATCTGTCCGCGAGCGCAGGCATGAAGGCATCAGGCGGCCGGTTGGACCGTCTGGTTACTGTCCAGTGCAAGAGGCATCGCTGTCGGCCGAGTCACAGAGGCACGGCGAATAGAAATTCGCCCATCCGACTGACGGGGGACGCGAGTAGTCTCGCTTGAGGGGCAGGTGGAGCGCCGAAGTCGGGATGCGCTAACTCTTTGTTTTCTCTGGTCGGAGTGGCAGGATTTGAACCTGCGACCCCCTCGTCCCGAACGAGGTGCGCTACCAGGCTGCGCTACACTCCGTGACCAGACCGCGGGCTTATAGCCGCCACACTTGGTTCCTGCAAGCGGCACGGCGGCACTTCTGTCGCATTTCGTCGGCTTTCGTCGAGCATTGCCCGAAAGGCCCGGATTCCCTTCCGGAATAAACGTGGCCTAAAGCCTTGTGTGCTAAGCCGCAGCCCTCGACAATTCGTAATTTCTGCCATTCGGAGTTTCCAGTCTTGTCTTTCAGCATCGTTGGCGACGCCCGGCCCAACAGTTTCGAATTCGAAACCGAAGCGCTGATCAAGCCATCCGGCTTTCGCGAATATGATGCGCGCTGGTGGTTCGGCCATCCCGGCTCCGCGCAACTGCCGGAGCTCAATCTGATCGGCGTCCAGGCGCTCGGCATGGGGCTTGGCACGCTTATTCGCCGTCTCGGCGCCGGTCCCGATATCGTCACCGGGCATGATTTCCGCTCCTATTCGCTGTCGATCAAACTGGCCCTGGTGTCCGGTTTGATGGCCGCAGGCGCACGGGTGAGGGACATCGGACTGGCGTTGTCGCCGATGGCGTATTTCGCCCAGTTCGCTTTGGATACGCCCTCGGTCGCCATGGTCACCGC
>NZ_RZPQ01000440.1:0-4933 GCF_003999135.1 Mesorhizobium sp. M7A.F.Ca.CA.004.06.1.1
CCGACGCCCTTGGCGCGCACTTTGGCCGATGCCTCCTCGATGCGCATGCCGATCACCGTCGTCGCCTTGGCCTCCTGCACCGAGATCGGCCGCAAGGTCTCGCTCCGGCCGGGATAGAAGCGGTCGACGACTCCGGCCAGCGCCTTCAGTTTCTCATCAGGTTCGTCGATGATCCGCGCTGTACCGAAACACATTGCCGAGCGGTAATTGGCGGAATGGTTGAAGCCCGAGCGCGCCAGCACCAGCCCGTCGAGATGCGACACCGTCAGACACGCCGGCGTGCCGCCGCGCAGATTGCGCAGCATGCGGCTGGCCGACGAGCCGTGCCAGTAGAGCATGTCGTCCTCGCGCCAGTGGATGGTCGGCGTGCAATAGGGCTGGCCGTCGAACGTATAGGCGACATGGCACAGCAGCCCGGCATCCAGCACCGCGAAGACTGCCGCATGGTCGTAGCTGCCGCGCTCGTGCAGGCGCTTGACGCGGTTGCGGCTGGTGGTCGGAAAGCTGGCTGGCGTGTCGTTCACGGCTTGCATCCTTGGTTGTTGTCTGCCAACCATGCGCCATGACATTGGTTGATAAAAGAACCAATCCGATGAAGAAAAAACAGACCAATTTGCCGGATTGGTCGGCGCTGATCCCGGTCCTCCCGGGCGACGGCCCGCGCAGCCGCGAGCTTTATGCGGCGCTCAGGCGGCTGATCGAGACCGGCGCGCTGGCCGCCGGGGCCAAATTGCCGACCACCCGGGATCTCGCACAGCGCTTCGGCCTATCGCGTTCGGCGGCGGTTGCCTGTTTTGAAATGCTGGTCTCGGAAGGCTTCGCCGTCGCCAGGATCGGTGCCGGAACCTTCGTCGCGCCTGACGTGCCGCATCTGCCGACAACACTGGTCAAGCCACGGCCACCCGAGATCGATGCCGCCACCTCGCTGCCTTGCGGCCTTGGCGTGGCGGTGTCCGATCCGCGCACGCTTAATTTGTTTCGCATCCTTCTGTCGCGCCACCTCGCTCGCCCCGGGCCGGAGCATTTCCGCTATGGCGATCCGCGCGGCGGCCTGCCGCTGCGCACGGCAATTGCCACCTATCTCAGGACCGCACGCGGCGTGCGCTGCGATGCCGGCCAGATCGTGCTGACTTCGGGCACGCAGCAGGGGCTGGATCTTCTGGTGCGCGCCGCGCTCAGCCCCGGCGATGCCGTCTGGATCGAAAACCCCTGCTATCCCATGGCGCAGGCCGTGCTGGCCGGCAGCGGCGCCAGGGTTTTTGGGGTACCGGTCGACGCGGAAGGGCTCGATCCCGAGATCGGCGAAAGCCTGTGCTCCAAGGCGCGCGCGGCCTATGTCACGCCCTCGCATCAATATCCGCTCGGCGTGACGATGACGATGCGCCGCCGTCTCGCTTTGCTCGACTGGGCTCGGCGCAACGATGCCTGGATCATCGAGGACGACTACGACAGCGAGTTCCGCTATGCCGGCCCGCCGCTGACCTCGCTGCAGGGCATGGACGGTTCAGACCGTGTCGCCTATCTCGGCACCTTCTCGAAAATCCTCTTCCCCGGCCTGCGCATCGGCTATGTCGTGGTGCCCGAAGCGCTGCTCGATGCCGTGATGGCGGTCAGGGCGCGCTCCGACCGCTTCCCCTCGACGCTGGCCGAAGGCGCGCTGACCGACCTGTTGAACGAAGGCCATTTCGCCGCGCATCTCCGGCGCGTGCGCCGCCGCGTCCAGGCCGCGCGCGACGTCCTGGTCGCCGGCCTCGAGGCGCATTGCGGCGATGCCCTCGAAGTAACCGTGCCCGAACAGGGGTTGCATTTGATGGCGACGCTGAAGGACGCCGGGCCGGACACCGCGATCGTCGAGGCGGCGAAGGCGGCGGGTGTCGGCGCCAGGGCCTTGTCCTCAATGTTCATCGGCGGGGCGCCCCGGCAAGGTCTGGTGCTGGGTTTTTCGGGGTTTTCGGACGAGGAGTTGATGGCCGCGACGGTGCGACTGGGTGGGGTGGTTCGGCAGCAAGCCCGGTGAGCCAACGAGAACCGCCTCATTGGTGCGCCGGCATCGAACTGTAGAGCCCCGTCAATTCCCATTCGCTGGCCCGGCCTTGCCGCACTGCGCCAGCACCTTGCCGATGGCCGCGCTGGAGCCCTTCAGCGGAAAGCTGATCTCGCCATATTTGGCTGAACTGACCGACACATCGCCCTTCCCGCGCAGCAGGTCGAACAGCGGATCGGCTTTCGCCAGATTGACCACGAAGTAGTTGTACATGGCCTCCAGCTGCAGTGTCTTCGTTACCGTCTTGCCGTCGGCCTTGAACGCGAACGAACCGCTGATGCCAGGTTCCAGCAGCTGGCCGGCGGCACCGAGATCGTAGCTCAGCACCGGCGTGTCGAAACAGGTGAGCATCATATGCGCATCGCCTTTCGGCCCGCCGCAGACCGAAGCCGTCAGCACGCTGCCGCCCTCGTCTTCCTCCATCTTGGCGCTCCAGCCACCGCACGACGCGGCAAACGCCGGCTGCGCGGCCTGCACGACGGCCAAGGCACCAGCGACGATGAGATGTGCAACTCTCATGACTCCCCCAATTGACTGCCTCCAGGGCATTTGCAGCGCCCGTCGGCAGCATATAGGAAAAAGCGATCCGATGGCATTGCCCGTTGCGGCAGCCGGTCCTGTTTCGTGGAGAGTTGGATTGAGAGCCTGCGTTCGCCTGTGTCTGTCCTTTGCCGCCCTGCTTGCCTCGCCGCTCACCGCTCGTGCCGAGTGGAAGCCGGTCGAGAAAATCGAGCCCTACGCGATCTCGGGCCGGTCCGGCGCCGAACTCTACCGCTCGATCGGCGAGAAAGGGCCAAAGCTCGGCATTGCCCGCGCCATCGCCTACACCAATTTCAAGCTGACCTGGGGGTTAAGGGACTACAAGCCCAAGGGCAAGGACTGCGTGCTGACGGCCGGGCGGCCGAAGCTGATCGTCACCTACACCTTGCCAAAACCTTCCGGCTCCCTGCCGCCCGCCGTCCAGAAGAACTGGGAAACCTTCATCGCCGGCGTCGCCGCCCATGAGAAGGTGCATGGCGCCAGCATGGTCCAGATGGTCCACGACATCCAAGCCGCGACGAACGGCCTGACCGTCGCCGACGATCCCAAATGCAGCAAGACAAGGGCCGAGGTGGTGAAGCGGCTTGACGCGATCTCGAAGGCGCGGGTGCTGGCAAGCCGCGATTTCGACCGCGTCGAATTCGGCGATGGCGGCAATTTACAGAAACTGGTTTTTTCGCTCGTGACCGGCCCCTGACTGGCGCGGACCGCAGTCCGAAGTTGGCGGCAGTGCTATCTTCGACCGCTGGCGCCGGCCGCTTCGCCCAGCTCACCGCGTTTCCGCACTCGCCCTCAGCTCCGCCCGCTTCTCGTCCGAGACGACGGCCAGATCCAGCACCTTCTGCAATTCGGCGGCATGGCGGAAGGACGGTTCGGCCTGCACGCCGGATCGCACCGCGTCAGTGAAACGCTGGTAGTTGGTCGGCACCGTGCCGGCGTCGAGCTCTTCCCATATGGCGTTCTCGACGTTTTCGCCGATGCAGGCCTTGAGCGTCGAACCATCCAGATTGTGCACCACTTCGATGCCGCCCTTCTCGCCATAGATGCGCAGGCGCAGCTCGTTGAGATGGCCAGTCGCCCAGCGGCTGGCATGCACCACGCCGAAGGCGCCGTTGGAAAAGTCCAGCGTCATGGCGAAGCTGTCATTGGCGTCTAGCCCGTAGTCGCCGATGCGGTTGCCGGGCGCCTTGTCGAAGGCGCGCAGCCGGCAGAAGACATGGTCGATGTCGACGGCTGCGCCATAGCTGGCGAAATCGAGGATGTGGATGCCGACATCGCCAAGCACGCCATTGGAGCCGTGGCCGCGTGACAGGCGCCACAGCCATTTCGGATCGGTGCGCCAGTCGCCCCAGAATTTCGACACCAGCCAGCTTTGCAGGTAGGACGCCTCGACATGCCTGACGGTGCCGATCTCGCCCGCCTGCACCATCTGGCGGGCCTTCTGCAGCGCCGGCACATTGCGATAGGTGAGGTTCACCATGTTGACGATGCCGGCGGCCTCGGCGGCGTCGGCCATCTCGGTCGCCTTGCCATAGTTTTCGGCCAGCGGCTTCTCGCACAGCACCGGCTTGCCGGCGGCGACCAGCGCCATGGTGGTCGGGTGGTGGATGCGGTCCGGCGTGACATTGGCCACCGCGTCGAACTCACCCCATGTCAGCGCCTCATCCAGCGCGGTAAAGCGGTTGGGAATGTCAAAACTGTCGGCGAACTCGCCGACCCGTGCCGGATCGACATCGACCGCGCCGACGATGTCGACGCCGTCGATGGCGGTGAAGCGCCGCGCATGTTCCTGCGCCATCCAGCCGGTGCCGAGTATCAAAAGCCGCATTCTTTGCTCCTTGGGGTGAGATGCCGGGATCCCCCCGGCCGACGCCCTCAAATAGCGCGTATGATGCCGCCGTCGACCCGGATGTTCTGGCCGGTGATGTAGCCGGCGCCTTCGGACGCCAGGAAGGCGATGGTCGCGGCGATTTCTTCCGAGGTGCCGTAGCGCTGCATCGGCACACTGTCGCGGCGTTCTTCTGTGGCCGGCAGGCTGTCGATCCAGCCGGGCAGCACGTTGTTCATGCGCACATTGTCGGCGGCGTAGGTGTTGGCGAAGATCTTGGTGTAGGCGGCAAGCCCGGCACGGAACACCGCGGACGTCGGGAACATCGGGCTCGGCTCGACCACCCAGGCCGTCGAGATGTTGATGATGGCCCCACCCTTCTGCTTGACCATCTGCGGCGCCACGATGCGCACCGGACGGATGACGTTCAGCAGATAGACATCCATGCCGGTGTGCCATTGCTCGTCGGTGATTTCGAGGATCGGCGCACGCGGCCCGTGGCCGCCGCTGTTGACCAGCAC
>NZ_RZPQ01000441.1:0-4923 GCF_003999135.1 Mesorhizobium sp. M7A.F.Ca.CA.004.06.1.1
GACTGGCGCGCCGAATGGCCCTTCATAGGCTTTGCGGGCCGCGGCGCGCCAGTCCGCCCAGCCGCCTTTGACGGGCGTCAACGCCCGGGCAAAAGCGTTCGGCCCGGCATGGATACCGATAGCCGGCACATAGGTCTTGCCGATCTCGCGATCGGAGCCATGGACATGGATCAGTTTCTGGCGCGGCACCGGCACGGACAGCAGCGTATAGCCGTCCGTGGTCATCTCGCCAAAACGCACATTGACGGCCAGGATCACGTCGGCGTCGCGGAGCAGGGCTTTGACATGCGCCACCATGCCGACGCCGGCCTCGCCGACAAAGACCGGCGAATGGTTGTCGAACTGGTCCTGATAGCGAAAGGCCGCCACGACAGGGATGTCGGAAACCTCTGCGAAAGCCTGTAGCGCCGCGCGTCCGTCCACGGTCCAGTTGGCGCCGCCCATGAGCAGGACCGGCCTCTCGGCCTTGGCCAGCAGCCTGAAGGCCGAAGCGATCGCTTCCGGCGCCGGCGCCGGCTCGAAAATGGCCGCCGGTGCGCTGAGCGGAGCCGCTTCGGTCATGGTGGTCAGCATGTCCTCGGGCAGCGCGACCACGACGGGACCAGGTCGTCCGGTCAATGCGGTCGTCCATGCCCGCGCCACAATCTCGGGCAGGCGCGCGACATCGTCGATCTCGACCGCCCATTTGGCGACCGTGCCGAACACCGACCGGTAGTCGATTTCCTGAAACGCTTCGCGGCCCTTCATGTCGGTGCCGACCTGGCCGACGAACAGGATCATCGGCGAACTGTCCTGCATGGCCGTGTGAACGCCGATGCTGGCGTTGGTGGCGCCTGGGCCGCGCGTCACGAAACAGATGCCTGGCGAGCCGGTCAACTTGCCGTAGGCCGAGGCCATGAACGCCGCGCCGCCTTCATTGCGGCAAAGCGTGTAGTCCAGCTTTCCCTGCGTGTCGTGCAGCGCGTCCAGGACGGCCAGATAACTTTCTCCGGGCACGCCGAAGCTCCTGGTCGCGCCAAGCCCGATCAGGCACTCGACGAGAAGGCGGCCGCCATTGCGGATCATGCTTCGACATCCTCACTTTGGCGGCAGGTCGATCGAGCCTGCCTTCGGTTCATAGGTGCACGCAGGCGGTTCGGGGCGAAATCAAGAAATGCCGTCTATTCGAAAGTTTTTCTTTGCCGGGCAGCGCGCACCAGCACGCCCGGATTCATCGTGTCCCGTGGATCGAATGCATCCTTGAGCCGCGCCATGAGTTCGCGTTCCAATGGACTGCGGTTTCGGTCGGCCATGGCGACCTTTGCGCGGCCAAGTCCATGCTCGGCCGCGAAACTGCCGCCCATTTGCGTGGCGAGCGACGATAGCGCCTCGGCGAACCGCTCGGCCTTGCCGTCAAAATCGGCGCGGCCTTCCGGCGGCGACAGATTGTAGTGGATGTTGCCGTCGCCGAGATGCCCGAACGGGTTTATCCGCACGCCGGGAAGAATGTCGTCGCAGATCTCTGCGCCGGCCTCGACGAAACGGGCGATAGCGCCCGGAGGCACCGAGATGTCGTGCTTCAGCTGCTCTCCTTCCAGCCTCTGTCCTTCCGGCTGCTCCTCTCGCAGCCGCCAGAATTGTGCGCGATGCGCGCCCGTCGCCGCCAATGCTCCGTCCAGCACCAGGCCTTGCTCCATGCCCCACTCCAGCGCCGAAGCCAGTATCTCGTCGAGCGGAACGCGGGGGGCGCCCGATGCCAGTTCGACCAGCACATAGACCTCGCCGCGTGCCTCCAACTGGTAGGCGAGGTCGGGCAGGTGTTTGAGGGCCAGTCCCAGCCCGATGTCGGAGAAGAACTCGAGCCCGGTCAGGAATTCCCCCACCTCGCCCCGCAGAAAGGTGCCAAACGAAATCGCCGCGGCGAAATCGGACATGACGACAAGCGCGCTCGCCTGCCGCCGCGGCATCGGGTAGAGCCGCAGGATCGCGCGCGTCACGATGCCAAGCGTTCCTTCCGCGCCGCAATAGAGCTTGCGCAACTGGTAGCCGGCATTGTCTTTCTGCACCGCGCGCAGCCCGTTCCATATCGCCCCATCAGGGGTCACGACCTCCAGGCCAAGCACGAGGTCTTGCATCATGCCATACCGGAATGCCTGGCTGCCGCCGGCATTGGTGCCGACCAGGCCGCCGATCCTGGCGCTGCCTTCCGCGCCGAGATGCATCGGAAACATCAGGCCGTGCGGTTCCAGCGCCTCGTGCAGCGCGGCAAGCACGGCTCCCCCCTCGACGAGGATCGAGCCGCTGTCCAAGTCCGGTTTGCCGATCGCCGTCATGCGCGAAAGCGAAACGATCACCGCATCCGGCCGATCGGCGACGGCGCCGCCGCAAAGCCCGGTGTTGCCGCCTTGCGGCACGACCGCCAGACCGGCCGCGTGGCATGTCTTTACGACACTGGCCACTTCGGAGGTGTCCGCAGGCCTGGCCACGCCCAGAGCCGCGACGCCGTAGCGATCGAGCCAATCGCGCTGATAGGGCCTGGCATCGCTGCCCGAAAGCCATCCTTTCGGTCCGAGCATATCGCGCAAGGCGGTGACGGGATCAGTCACGGACATGGCTGCGGCCTGACGCGGGATCGTTGCATCGATCAGTGACCAAGCACCTGCGACAGGAACTGCCGCGTGCGCTCGTTGCGGGAGGAGGTGAAGAATTCATCGGGAGGCGCCTGTTCGACGATCTCGCCTCCATCCATGAAAATTACCCGGTCGGCAACCCGGCGCGCAAAACCCATCTCATGCGTGACGCAGATCATTGTCATGCCTTCGGAGGCGAGCGTGACTATGACGTCGAGCACTTCCGCGATCATTTCCGGGTCGAGCGCAGAGGTCGGCTCATCGAACAGCATGATCTCGGGCTGCATGCAAAGGGCACGCGCTATCGCGACCCGCTGTTGCTGGCCACCGGACAACTGACCGGGATACTTCATCGCCTGTTCGGGAATGCGTACCTTCTCCAGATAGCGCCGGGCGGTCGCCTCGGCATCCGCGCGCGGCACCTTGCGTACGATCATGGGCGCGAGCATGCAGTTCTCCAGCACCGTCATGTGTGGAAACAGGTTGAAGTGCTGGAACACCATGCCGACTTCCCGCCTGATCCCGTCGATGTTGCCGACATCGTCGTTGAGCTCGGTGCCGAGCACGGTGATCCGGCCGCCATTGTGCTGCTCCAGACGGTTGATGCAGCGGATCATGGTGGACTTGCCGGAGCCGGACGGGCCGCAGACGACGATCCTCTCGCCGCGATCCACGGACAAGCTCACCTTTCGCAGCGCCTGGAATGTCCCGTAATATTTGTCGAGATTTTCGATCAGCACCGCGGGGCCGCTGGATCGGGGCGAGTTTCCTGAAATCACGTAAACGCCCCCTATCGTTCGCCGACCGACATACGGCGCTCGAGAAAAGCGCCATAGCGGGACAGGCTGAACACGAAGATGAAGTAGATGAAGGCGATGAAGGCATAGACCTCGACATAGGCGAAGCGCCACTCGCCGGTGCCGTAGGCGGCATTGCCGGAGGCCAGGATCTCGAAGAAGCCGACGATGATCACCAGCGAAGTTTCCTTGAACGAGATCACGAACTGGTTGATCGTCGCCGGCAGCGCATTGCGCATGGCCTGCGGTAGAAGAATGCGGCCGACGCGCTGCCAATAGCGCATGCCAAGCGCCATGGCTGCCTCTTCTTGCCCACTGGGAACGCCCTGCATCCCACCCCTGACGATCTCCGCCTGGTAGGCGGAAAAAAACAGGGCCGAGCCCAGGATCACCCGGTACAGCTTGTCGCCCACCAGCCATTGCGGCAGTGCGAACGGCAGCACGATGGCGAAGGTGAACAGGATCGAGATCAGAGGCAATGAACGCACCCCGTCGATGATGAGGCCAGTGGTGCGGGAAATCCATGGCAGGCCGGAGCGGCGCAGCAGCGCCAGGCAGATCGCCAGCGGGAAGCCGATCAGGCAGGTGGTCACGAAGATGAACAGGGTCAGCGCCAGTCCGCCCCAGGCCTCCTCGCCGACATAGGGCAGACCAAGCACGCCGCCCTTCATCAGCACGTAGAAAAGCGCCGTTCCGGCTCCCCATACGAGTGCGATGCGGCGACCCGTCCAGAAGGCTGGAACGCAACTTAGCACCGTCATGACCACGACGATCAGGCAAGCCAGGGCCGACCGCCACTGCTCGTCATAGGGATAGAGGCCGAACAGGATGATGCGCCATCGCGCGGCAATGACCGACCAGCAGGCTCCCGCCGCCGCTTGGCAGGCTTCGGGTCCGCCGCTCGTCGTGAAGACGGCCGAGAAAACCGCCCAATTCAGGAGCTTCCAGGCCAGGAAGACCATGACCGCCAGGGAAGCCAGCGACAGCAATGCCTGCAGGGGCGTCGCAAAGAAGCGCCGCCTCAGATCCTCGATCTTGCCAATGGCAGGAGGGGCGACAACGACCATTTCCATCCCTCACCCCCTCAACTGGTTGCCCTTGAGGGCGATTGCTTTGTTGATGCGGTTGAAGATGGCGGCGAGGCTGAGGTTGATGACGAGGAAGCCAGCCATCAGGATGCCGATCGCTTCGATTGTCTGGCCGGAATGGTTGATCGTCAGCGCCACGATCATGAAGAAATCGGTGAAGCCCACCGCGATGCCCATTGTGGTCGCCTTCATCAGCCAGACATACTGGTTGGCGAGGATTGGCAGCATGGCGCGTAGTGCCAGCGGCAGCCGCACCAGCATGAAGACCCGCCACGGGCCGAGGCCCAGGGAAAGAGCCGCCTCGACCTGGCCCTTGCCGACAGCCTTGAACCCGCCGCGCACGATCTCGGCGATGTAGGAGCCGCCATAGATGGCGATCGCGATGGCCAGTGTCGCAAACTCCGGCGGAATGCGCAGGCCGCCTCGCAG
>NZ_RZPQ01000442.1:0-4923 GCF_003999135.1 Mesorhizobium sp. M7A.F.Ca.CA.004.06.1.1
GCATCAACGCGTGCTGGGTCGCTTCATAAACGACCACTGTGCACCAGTCAGGGGCCTCGATGTCGCGGTTCTTCTGCCGGTCGTAGACGTCGGGCTCATAGAAGGTGATTTCGTAGCCCAATTGGGCAAGCGCCTTCAGCAAGCCGCGATAGTAGGTCGCGGCACCGTTCCAGTAGGACGACAAAAGGCTCGATCCATAGAATGCCATCTTCATGCGGCGGCTTCCTTTGCGGTGGTCTTGTTGATGGTATGTTCGGTTGTGCATTCCGTGAGCACGCCGAACAACTCGTCGACGCGGTGCTGGCAGGTGTGCCGCGAGCGGATGGTCTCGAGACCCGAAGTCACCAGGGAAGCCGCGAAATCCGCATCGGCCAACACCGCCCGCAGGTGTTGCCGCATTTGCGAGCCATTGTGGGCGAACAGGAAGTCGACGCCGGGCCTGAACAGCTGCTCGACATCGGACCATGGTGCTGAAATCAGCGGAATGCCGCAGGCGAGTGCCTCGAACATGCGGATCGTCGGAATTCCAGGCAAACCCTCACGATAGGGGCGCCGCGGGATGTGGACGGTGACACGATGCGCGGCGAACGCCTTCGGCACGTCGGCATTGGCGATCCATCCGTCATAGCGCAGTCCGGCGGTGGCCAGATCCGCAAGTGCGGGCTTGGGGTAGCGTACGCCGTGCACGGTGGCCTCGAGACCGAGATCGTGTACCGGCTCGATTAGAAACTCCTTGAGTTCGGCGGTTCGTTCATCGTCGCCCCAGTTTCCAATCCAGACCAGATCGGACGTGGGGTGGATCTCCGGGTGCGGCTTGAACAGGCGATCGTCCGCAGCTTCATGCCAGGTGAAGACGCGCTTGCCCCAGCCGGCGCGCAAATAGCTCTCGCGCAAGGCCTCGCCAAAGGCGAGAACGCCGTCATAGTGCTCCAACCGCAGCGCCGAGATTGCCTCGGTCGCCGATACCGCCCGGTGGTGGGTGTCATGAAACAGAAGGATGAAGTTGCCGCCAGCGGCCCGGGCACGGCCGATACGTGCGACAAGCTTCGGATCCGTCCACTCATGAACGATCACAACGTCGGCCTCAGCGATCCAGGCCTCGTGATCGAACCCGACATCGTAGGTCACCGGCATCAGTTCTGGGAAATCCTTGCGGAAGCGTTCGATGGCGAAGGATCCCTTCTCAGCCAGCAGGTTCGAACGGCTCCAGCCGTCGGACGGCTCCAGCGCGACCGCCTGGTGCCGGCGCGCGACCAGTTCCCGCATGATACCGCGCAGGAAATGGGCATTGCCGTGGTTCCAGTCGGAAACGACCGAGTGGGTGTAGAACAGAAAGCGCATGGTCAGCGCCCCGCCATGGCCAGGGCCGCCTTGTCGTAGATGCCTCGCATGGCCGCCGCTTGCCTGGCCAGTGTAAACCGGCGGCTTCGTCGCAGGGCTGCCTGGCCGAGCTCCCGCCTGAGTTCGACATCGCTGGAGAGACGATTGAGGCAGGCAGCGAGGTCGTGGGGATTGCGCGCGTGAAAGAACATCGCGGCCCCGTCCCATAGTTCGCGATAGGTTGCGATGTCGGAAAGCACCAAGGGCGTCGCCGACATGGCAGCTTCCAGCGCGGCCAGACCGAATGGCTCATAGATTGATGGCGACACGAAAATGCCGGCGCGCGCCATCAAGGAGCGCACCTCGTGAGACGGCAGTGCTCCCAGAGGAACAGCATAGCTGAAGCTGGTACGCCCGCCGTTGGGACCGTGCATCGAACCGGCGGCAAAAACGGGCCATTGCGTCAGCGACGCGGCCTGGTCGATCACCGCCGCATTCTTGCCCTCGTCCCACCAGCGGGCAGCGGCGAAGACGAGCGGTTGGCGCTTTTCGGTCTTCGGCACCGGACTGGCACTATTTCCGACCACACTGAGACGCGCGATCGGGCCATAGCAGGTCTCAAGCATGTCGGCATGGCTGCGGCTCGGCACGATAACAGCGTCGGCCCGATCCAAGCCGCGCCTGTTGCGCTCCTTCTGCCAGGCCCATGCGCCATCCACTGCCTGTTTCCTGACGGCGTGGAACCATGTCGTCACGCAGGAATGCGAGACCACCACGGCTGGGCACGGCGCATCGAATCCCGCCGCCTGCGTTGGTGCGTTGAAATGAACAAGGTCGATGGCGTGGTCGCGCATGGGCGCAAGCAATTCCCGCGGCAGCGCGTCGAGGTCGCCGCCGTTGCGGGTCATCCAATCCGGCGGCGTACTCAACCAGATCAGCGTCGTGAAAGCCTCCGCCTCCGCAGCCTGCTGCCTCGACGGTTGTGGACCGAGGCCGGCAAGCACCACACTGTCGCCGCCGTTCACAAGTTCCCGTGCCAGATCAAGGGCATAGCGCCATACGCCGCCCACGGCATCGACGGTCATCAGGATGCGCCGCGAGCGCGGCGTCAGTGTCCGCAACATGTCGCCTCCAGTTCCGCCAGCGGTCGCGGCCGCCTCTCCTGGATGTCACTGAATTTCTGGAAAGATGCGAGGTAGTGGTCATGGGCGCGTTCCCAGGCAAGGTCGTCGGGTTCGCCCCAAAGCTCGCGGTAGCTGGGCGAACTCGGATACGGGTAAAGCGGCACAGGTTCGTTGGCCCATACGCCGTGGTCGATCAGGTGGGTTCGCCAGTGCTCGACCAGGGCGGGATCATCCTCGACCACGCCGATCAGATTGGCCTGAACGAATGGAACGTGACGTCTGGCATCGACGAGCAGCGCGGCGAGTTCCTCGGTACCCAGCCGGCAGCGCTTGGCCAGCATTGCCCGACCTTCGACGGTCAGGCTTTCGAGGCCGGCCTCGATCGAGACGCAGCCCGCGGCGCCCAGCAATTCCAGCAGTTCGGGCTTCCACAGATCGATGCGGGTCTGTACGCCGAATTTCACGTCGCGATCGACCAAGGCTTCCAGCAACGCTTTTTGCGGCAGGAAGATCTCGTCGATGAAGTAGATGTAGCCGACACCTTGGGCAATCAGCCGATCGATCTCCGCCACCACCGCTTCATGGTTTCGACGGCGATAGGCATCACGGAAATCGATCTTGGCGCAGAAACTGCAGTTATAGGGACAGCCGCGCGATGCCTCGACTTCCGCACCGAACCCCACCTGATTGTCATCGAACCTGTGATGGTGGTGCGAATGGGCTGCGATCCAGTCCGCTGGCCATTCGAGTGGCGGATGATCGACAAACGAGCTGGCGTGGACGCCTCCGTTCGAAACCACCTTGGCATCCCGCAGATAAGCGGTTGAGGGCACGGCGCTCCAATCATCGCGCCGGGCAAGCTGCTCGACGACTTCTTCACATTCGCCGCTCACGACGATGTCGACGCCGAGCTTGCGCAAGGTCGGCGCCGGCGTCGCCGAGCCGTGCGGCCCGACCGCGACCGTGCGTCCACCGCGCCCGGCGAGACGGTTGAGGAAATCGGCCGGCACACGCAATTCCGGCGGTGCGCAGCGCCAGAACAGATAGGTCGGGGCGGTACTGACGACGGTCATAGCCGGGGCGAAATCAGCCACCCGCTCGCAGAGACCGGAATTATCGAGCCTCTGCAACTGCCCATCCAGCATCAGCACCTCATGTCCGGCGGCTTCGAGCAGGGCCTTCGAATAGCCGAGTTCCAGCGGCAGATGTGGTTGGCGGCAGCCGAAATAGATGCTGTCGTCGTAGGTCCAGAATGGGTTTACCAAAGCGATTTTCATGCGACGTACCTCACGGCTTCAGGGCGAGGCTCGAGCCGATGGCGCTGCAGCCAGTCGGCGAGGTCGCGGACGCCTTCGCGCCATGAAACATGGGCCATCCAGCCAAGCGCGGTTTTGATCTTGCGGGTGTCGGCGACGAAGAAGGGCTGGTCGCCCGTGCGTTCCCCATCGTGGCGGATTGAAAGCTCATGGCCGGTCAGGCTACGGATCTCGCTCAACAGCCTGCGCAGGCTGACCGCATTTTCCGGGCCGCCGCCAAGATTGAATGCCTGGCCTTTGGTGGTCTCGATGCGATCGAGCACGGCCCTGTAGGCGGCGACGGCATCGGAGACATGCAGGATATCGCGCACTTGCCTGCCGTCGCCGTAAATGGTGATTGGGCGTCCCGTCAGCGCGCTGAGCAGGAAGTGTGCGACCCAGCCCTGGTCCTCGGTTCCGAACTGGCGCGGTCCATAGATGCAGCTCATCCGCAGCACCGCCGTCGGCATGCCGTAGGATTTGGCATAGTCGAGCACATACTGATCCGCCGCGCCTTTGGAGCAACCGTAGGGCGTGCAGAAGTCCAGGCCCCGAGCCTCATCGATGCCGTGCGCCTGGATGACGCTGTCGCAAGGCACATAGTGATCGCCGTCCTCGCGGACCGCGACGTCGGGCAGGCTGCCATAGACTTTGTTGGTGCTGGCGAAGATCACCGGGATAAGCTCACCGCTCAGTCGCGCCGCCTCCAGAACGTTGAACGTTCCCCGAAGGTTGATGTCGAAATCCTCGCCTGGCTGGACCAGGCTTGTGGTGACGGCGGTTTGCGCGGCCAGATGGAAGATCGCCTTTGAACTCATCAGAGCCGGCGCCAGGGCGTTGGCGTCCCGCACGTCGATCGTCTCCACCGTGAGGCGACCGCCGTGTTTTTGCGCCAGCCATTCAAGGTTCTGCTCGACGCCCGGACGGCTGAGATTGTCGATCACCAGTACCGGCTCGCCATCCGACAACAGGCTGTCGGCGAGGTTCGATCCTATGAAGCCGCTGCCGCCGATGATGGCGACCGGCGCGTCGCGTCGATTGCGTGTGTTCATGAGACCAACCCGCGTTCTTCGAGCTCGCGCTTCATGTCGGCGCCGCGGTCGACGGCGGACGTGTTACGCACCCAGGAAACGAACTCGCCGAGCGAATTCTCCAATTGCCGCACCGGCTCGAAACCGAGCAAC
>NZ_RZPQ01000443.1:0-4912 GCF_003999135.1 Mesorhizobium sp. M7A.F.Ca.CA.004.06.1.1
AAGCAATGGAATGCGCTCCTCGACCGGCTGCAAGGCCGCGAGGTCACGCTGATGCTGCGCGACTTCCATTCGCCAAACATCATCTGGCGCGGCGACCGTTCCGGGCATGATCGGCTAGGCATCGTCGATTTCCAGGATGCGCTGATCGGCCCTTGCGCCTATGACGTCGCCTCGCTCGCCATGGACGCGCGGGTCACCATCTCGCCCGAGATCGAGAAACAGACGCTGGATGCCTATGTCGCGGCGCGCCACGCAGCCGGCGCTTTCGACGAGGCAAGCTTCCTGGAATCCTACGCCATCATGGCGGCGCAGCGAAATTCCAAGATCCTCGGCATCTTCGTCCGTCTCGAAAAACGCGACGGCAAGCCCTATTATCTGAAGCACTTGCCGCGCATCCGCGACTATCTGCGCCGGGCTCTGTCTCATCCGGCGCTGGCAAGCCTGCGCGAGTTCTACGACGCCCAGGGTTTGCTGGAGGAGCGAGCGCTGTGACAGCAAGACCGGACACCGCCATCGTACTTGCCGCCGGGCTTGGCAAACGCATGCGGCCGATCACCGACACCATTCCCAAGCCACTGGTCAAGATTGCCGGCACGTACCAGTCGACCAGCAGATCGGCTTCGATCATCATGGCGTCGCGGTCGAAAGGCGGCACATCGTGGAAGCCGCCTTGCCCTGTTTCCAGGCGCTGCGGCCAGGCCCTGCCGTGCATCATGGCCAGCAGCTCAGCGGACGCTGCGTAACGCTCGGCCAGCGGCTGGCCATCGCCGCTGAGGAAACCTTCGGAACCAAGATGTTCGAGAAGCAGGAAACCTTGCTCCTGGTCCTCGGCATGGATTTGCGGAACGCTGACGCCGCCTTCCTTCAAGGCGCGGTCGATGGCAACGAAGGCGGAGACCGACTGAGCGGTATGCGCGATCTCGGCATAGGGCTTGCCGTCGCGCACAGGCGGACCGAGAACCAGCCGTGGCGAGTTCATCAAGACCCGAGGCTTTTGGTCCGGCAACGAAACGATCTCATAGGAGCGGGCCGAAGCATCGCCGATGAAATGGCGGCGCTGCGCTTCCCCCCAGCCGGCGTTCACGAGAAAGTCGCGCATGGCCAACGACCGTGCCGCCCGATCGAAGGCATCACCCTGGCCTGACAATCGCGCCAGCCGGCCTTCGCCATGCTGGACGAGCTCGATCAGGACTGTGGTTTTCGGCAGATGGGCTTCCGCCCGTTCCGGCCATTCGACCAAAGCAGCACCCTGCGCCAGGGCTTCGTCGAGCCCCAACTCATCGATCTCGTCCGCCGAGGACAGGCGGTAGAGATCGAAATGATGGACCGGAATGCGGGTGTCGTAGCTCTGCACCAATGTGAAGGTCGGACTCGGAACATCGAGACCGGCATCGTCGGCCAGGGTCCTGATCAAGGCCCGCGCCAGCGTCGACTTGCCGGCGCCGAGATCGCCCTTGAGGGCAAGCACGTCACCCGGGCGCAGCGACAGCGCCAGATCTTCGCCCAGCCGCGCTGTCTGGGTCTCGTCGGCGAGTAATCGCTCCAGCACCAGTCCGGTCATCGAACGCGCTACTCGGCCGCGGCGCGGATGCCCGGCATGTCTGGAAAGGTGCAGATGACGGTCGTGCCCTTGTCCTTGCCGGTTTCGATGCGAACGCTGCCGCCATGCAGCTCGACGAAGCTCTTGACGATCGACAGGCCGAGGCCGGCGCCGCGCCGGCGGCCGCCATTGGCGCGCGGCTCGAAACGGCGGAACACCGAATCGAGCACATCCGGCGGCATGCCGGGACCATCGTCATGAACCGAGAATTCCACCCCATCCGCCAGATGGCGGCAAGTGAGCCGGATGATGCTGGCTTCCGGGGCGTAATTGGCGGCGTTGCTGAGCAGATTGTAGAGGATCTGGCGGACGCGGACCTCATCGCCGTGAAACGTCTTCGGCGCCGCGATGGCGTCCACCTGGAGACTGATCGAATGCTCTTCCAGCCGGTCGGCCACCAGTTCGGCCGCAGCGGCGATGGTGCGATCGACCTGCACCTCGGAAATGTCGAGCTGCATGATGCCGGCGTCCACCGTCGCCAAGTCGAGTATGTCGTTGACGATGGTGAGCAGGACCGCGGAGGACGAGCTGACATGCTCGACATATTCGCGCTGCTTCTGCGTCAGCGGACCGGTCGTGGGCTGCGACAGGAGTTCGGTGAAGCCGATGATGTTGGTCAGCGGCGAACGCAGTTCATAGGAGACGTGCTGGACGAATTCGTTCTTGAGCTGGTCGGATTTTTGCAGCGCCTCGTTCTTGTCCTTCAGCGCCCGCTCGACATGGACGCTGTCGGTCACGTCGACGAAGGTCATCATCACCTGCCCGTTGGGCAGCGGGATCATGGCGTAACTCAGCACATTGCCGTTGTTGAGCTCGGTCTGTCCGTGGCGGTCGCGGCGCTCGTCGTCAAAGCCGGTGATGGCGGCAACGAAGCTGGGCCAGGGGCTGTCCGCGGCCTGCCGGTCGCAGAGGTCGCGTATCGTCGACACGTGGACACTGGGCTTGGCCGCTTCACCGCTCAATCCCCAGAGAGTGGCAAAGGCAGGATTCGACAGCCGGAGCCTGCCGTCGGGTCCGAACACCGCCACGCCTTCGGCAAGATTGTCGAGCGTCTCGCCCTGAACCCGCACGGCTGTCTGGTAGCGGCTTTCCAGGTCCATCTTCTCGGTCAGGTTCTCGAACACCCAGGTCACGCCGCCCTTGGGCTGCGGATTGGCGACGACGCGAATGGTCTTGCCGTCCGGCAGATGCCACCAATGTTCCTGGGATTCGACGGCGCGATAGGCGCCGAGCAGGCCTTCCTTCCAGCGACGCCATTCAGGCTGTTCGGCGATCTTGCCCTCGCTGCGCAGCCGGTCGAGCAGCAAGGCATTGTCGGGTGCGCTGTGCAGGAAGCCGGCGTCCAACCCCCAAAGCTTCTGGAAGGCTTGGTTGAAGAACCGCAGCTTCTCGTCGGTGTCGAAAATGGCGACTGCCGTGTTGAGCTGGTCGAGCGTGTCGGCGTGGCTTCGCACCGTCCGTTCGTATTCGCCGCGAACGGCCTCAATGGCACTGGTGTCACAGGCAAGGCCGGCCGAGCCATCGCTGCCGGCGAAATCGGTGACCGCGAACACACGGCGGTCACCTTCGATCACGGTGGACAGCGACTGCTCGAAAACCGGATGCGTCTTGTGCTGGGCGGCAATCGCATCGCGCGCCTGGCCGCCGAGGAACTCTTTTTTCTCCCGGACCGCGGCTTCGGCATTTTCGGCTTCGACGGCATCGGCATAGGCGCGGTTGACCCACTTCAGCCCGCCGTCCTCGCCGCGGAGCCATGCCGGCATGTTCAGCGCGTCGAGCAGGCCGATCATCGTGTCGTGGTCGGCGGCCAGCCGCTGGTTCTCGATCTTCAGCCTGGCCTGGCTGCGCTGCGTCTCCGAGAGCGAGACGAAACGCACGAGCACATGCGCGGCACTCTTGCGGCCATGCACTTCGAGCGGCGCACCGGCCTGCGATTCGATGACGAGGTCGAAGGGTTTGGCCTTCTCGCGCAATCCCGCGACGGCATGTTCGAGTGCCGCCGCCGAACGCGGCATCAGCCAGCGGCCGAAAGCGAGAAAAGCGGCCCTATCTTCGGGAGCGCCGCTTTCGACGGGCAATGTGCCGATAAGCTCGGGCTTCTTGTTTTCAGCGGCCCAGACGACGACGCGCTGGTCACGCAGATTGAGCAGCGCCTCGGAGCGGCGGAGCGCCGCGTTGATGTCGGCGAGGCGGCTCCTGAGTTCGACATTCTCCGCCGAGGTGCGGGCTCTTTCGCGGATGAGAACGATGGCCGATATCAGTGCGGCACCCGTCACGCCGACGAACACGGCAAGCTGCATGACCTCGATGGCGCTCACCGACAGTCCCGCGACGCTGGCAGCAGCGGTTTCGGCATGCGCGACGGCGCCAGCCAAGGGGCCCGCGAGCGCGGAGGTGGCAAGGAATGTCGACGCACGGGCGCGCCAGGACAGGCTCCCGCCTTCCAGGGCGGAGCCAGCAATCCCCGAATCGTCATGGCCGCCGGAAACGGCCCGTCCCGCTCTGTGCGGGTGTTGCCCCGGCATGTCTTGGTCCTCTCCGCCGCCTGAATGCAAGACCGCCCTGATGCGTGCCTCTCTTGACCCTCTCGGGCTGGAAGCATCGCCGAATCACCTGACAATAACCCCTCGCCGAATCGCCGTGAAGGCTGATGGCGCGCAAAAATAAGGCCGGGCGAAAAGTCAATCGCCCGGCCTCAATATCTGGTAGCAATTTTAGCTTTGGTTAATAGCGGTAGTGTTCCGGCTTGAACGGACCCTGCGGCGTGACGCCGATATAGGCGGCTTGTTCACCCGACAGTTCGGTCAGACGGGCGCCGAGCTTGTCGAGATGCAGGCGCGCGACCTTTTCGTCGAGATGCTTGGGCAGGACATAGACCTGGTTCTCGTACTGGCCGGGCTTGGTGTAGAGCTCGATCTGCGCCAGCACCTGGTTGGTGAAGGATGCCGACATGACGAAGCTCGGGTGGCCTGTGGCGTTGCCGAGATTGAGCAGCCGCCCTTCCGACAAAAGGATCATCCGCTTGCCGTCCGCGAAGGTGATCATGTCGACCTGCGGCTTGACGTTGGTCCATTTCAAATTGCGCAGCGCGGCGACCTGGATCTCATTGTCGAAGTGGCCGATGTTGCCGACGATGACCATGTCCTTCATCGAGCGCATATGGTCGAGGGTGACGACATCCTTGTTGCCGGTGGTGGTGATGACGATGTCGGCGGTGGGGGCCGCATCTTCCAGCGTGACGACTTCAAACCCGTCCATCGCCGCCTGCAGCGCGCAAATCGGATCGACCTCGGTGACCTTGACGCGGGCGCC
>NZ_RZPQ01000444.1:0-4909 GCF_003999135.1 Mesorhizobium sp. M7A.F.Ca.CA.004.06.1.1
GGACGGAGCCCAGGGGTATCGCATACGCAAAGCCGGCGATGCCGGCCGCGATCATCACTGCGCCGCCGACGATGATCAGCCGCTCGCGCTGCGGCGGCGCGTTGGCGACCAGGATCGAGAGGATCGACCAGGCTATCGATTCGGCGGCGATGATGTAGCCGGTGGTCAGCAGCGGAATGTCGTGAAGGCTGGTCAGCAACAGCGGTCCGTAGACGCCGAAGGAACAGGTCGCCACCGAAAAGGCGGCAACCATGGTCATGCCGGCGCCGACCGGCGTGCGCCATGAGAACAGCCGCGCCGGGAACAGCCGCGAACGCGGCTTCAGCGCGTCGATGGTGAAGAACAGCACCAGGCCGATGAGGCCGAAGGCCATCAGCAGCGAAGAGCGCAGCAAGGCGATGTCGACGCCGGCCGAGGCGATCAACACCACGGCGACGGCAAGGCAGCCAAGGGCCGCGAACGGGAAGGGCGGCGCCTTACCCGTGCTCGTCTTGGGTTTCGTCGCCTGCGGCGTGTCGAGCACGAGGAAGCTTGCCAGCGCCATGGCGGCGCCGCCGAGTGTGAAGATGCCGAAGGCCCAGCGCCATGACAACAGCTCGGTCATGATCGCGCCGAGCAATGGTCCGCTGAAGGCGGCGACGCCCCAGATCGCCGACATGATGCCGAAAAGCTGCGGCCAGATGGCGCGCGAGAACAGTCGTTCGACCGAGACGAAGGCCAGCGACACCAGCGCACCGCCGCCAAGTCCTTCGATCAGGCGGCCGGCGAGGAACAGTTGCATGGAAGGCGAGGTGGCGCATATCAGCGCGCCTGTTGCGTAGAGCAGCGCGGCGACCACCATGTTGGTGCGCAAGGGGACATAACTCACCAGTCGTCCGGCGGCCGCGCCGGCAACGATGGCGCCGAGTTCGTAGATCGCCAGCGACCAGCCGACGAGCTGTACGCCCGCCAGTTCGCCGACCATGGCCGGCATCACCGTTGCCACCATCGTTTCGTTGGTGGCGTGCAGCAGGATGCCGAGGCTGATGAAGCAGAAGCGCGCCAGGTCGCCGCTTGCCCACAATACGCGCCAGTCGACCCTGTTCGTGCTGATCTCGGTCATTTCCACCCCCGTCTTGCATATCTCGACGCCAGCGCAGGACGCCAGAAGCCAGTACGGGTTTCCGGCAGGACCATGCGGATCGACAGCGCTGGATCGAGGCGTTGTTGCGCTCGGGGCAGGCTTGTAAAACCTCAACCGGGGTTGAGCTCAAGCGTTTTTTTGAGGGCCGTTCGCGCGGATGCCCCTTCGGTTGGCGGGCTTCGTTGCGCGATCAATTCTCGGTGCTGCGCAGCTGGAATTGGCTGACGCCGATCGCGAGGTTCATGCCGGTCTGCGTCTGCAAGCTGAGCGGCTGCAAGGTGAAGGCCTGAGAGGAGCCGCCGACCAGCAGATTGGCGCCGGCGCCGACGGCGGCCGTCACCTCCGCGCTGGCGCCGATATAGTCGCCGGCCAGCGCACCCGGCGCATAGATGTTCTTCAGCGGCGTCAGCACGATCCACTGCATGACCGTCTGCTTCGTCGTGCCGATGTCGAGGCCGTATTTGTTGACGGCGCCGAAATAGGCTTCCGGCGCGAAGCTTTTGTCGGCGGGGTTGAAGGTGCAGCTCAGATCCTTGCTCGAGCCGAAGATGAAGCCGGTGCCGCCGCCTATGGCGCAGTCAAGCGTACCGACTTCCATGCCTCGGTCCTGCGCCTGCACCGCTCCGGATAGCGTCGTGAACATGGCGGCAGCTATGGCTGTCTTCAGCATGATGGTTCCCCCCCAAAATCAAACGGCGCGAAACCATCCTATCTGGTTCCGCGCCGCGGGGTGAGGGGTCATGGAGCGCACGGCTCCATGCAATCACTTGAATGAGTGGATCAGCTGGAGCGAGGTCACGGCCACGGCAAGGTTGACGCCGGTCTGCGCCTGGACGCTGAGCGGCTCCAGCATGACGGCGCTGTCCAGGCCGCCAACCAGCAGATTGGCGCCGCCGCCGGTCACCACGCTCGCCTCGGCGTTGACACCGTAGTAGCTGCCGGCGAGATCGCCTCCGTCACGATCCCGGGTCGCGGCCAGCACGGCCCAGACGAGCTGGCCCTGATGCGTCTGGCCGACATCGAGGCCGATCTTGGAGATGATGCCTGTGTAAATCTCGGACGGCCCGTGATGATGAGGCCGGAAGACACAGGACACGCCCTTGTTGGAAGCGACGATATAAGCGGTGCCGCCGTCGATGGTGCAATCGAGCGTGCCGAGTTGCAGCTTGCCGGCGCTGGCCGGAGCCACCGCGAACATCGTCGTGGCGAGGGCAGCGGCGCAGGCGAGTTTCTTGATCATGGGAGGGTCCTTTCGCAAAATACTTTCAACAACGGCTTGGGTGGGTAGACCGTTCCGCTGAAAACTTGGCGCGATCAAGGCAGGGGCCGAAAGCCTCCTGCCTGGGTTAATGCCCGGTTGCGAAGTGCGTCCTTTAGGACACGCAAAGGATCCCGCGGCACTTGGATGTCACGCGGATTCGTATGGGAAGCGCTTGCCGAAACCGAGATCAGCTGACGCGGGCGAGGCCATCCTTGGCCGGCTGGTAGGTAGGGTCGAGGCGAACGGCTTCCTTATAGGATTTCGCGGCCTTCGCCTTGTCGCCGCGCCGCTCATAGATCAGCGCCTGGTTGGACCAGGCCTCGGCATTCCTGCCGTCGAGCTTGATCGCCATGTTGAAATCGGAAAAGGCGTTGTCCTCGTCGTTGGTCGCCAGATAGGAGAGGCCGCGGCCGTTGTAGGGCTCGGCGGCGTCCGGCGCCAGCGAGATGGCGGTCGAGAAGTCCTCGATGGCGAATTTGTGCTGGCCCTGGCTCTGATAGATCAGGCCTCGATTGTGGTAGGCGCGCGCGTCGGTCGTATCGAGCTGGATTGCCTTCTGGAAGTCGTTGAAGGCGTCCTGGGTGCGACCCGCCTTGCGGTAGAGATTGCCGCGGCCGATATAGGCGGCGTCGTAGTTGCCGTTGATCTGGATCGAACGGTTGTAGTCCGCGAGCGCGGCTTCCTGATTGCCGAGGAAGCGCTGGATCAGCGCGCGATTCGAATAGGCCTGGAAGAAATTCGGGTTGAGCTGGATGGCTTGATTGAAATCCTTGAGCGCCGCTTGGTACTGGCCGCCACGACCATAGGCCGAGCCGCGCACATTGTAGCCTTCGGGATCCTGGGGATTGCGCTGGATGACCGCCGACAGCGAAGAAATGTTCTCGCTCGACCCTTGCGCCTTGTCGATGTTGTTGAATTCACCGGTCGGGCCCGCCGTTTGGCAGCCGGCAAGCGCCAGTCCGGAGAGCAGGGCCGCTGTCAGGGCGAAACCACGCAATGCAGTCCCGCGCTCCACGCTCGTTGCGTTCATGTCTGCCCTGTCCTCACTTCAAGCCGCGTCGTTCAGGTCCGGCTCCCCCTCCGGACCGGTCACATCAAAACAAAAAGGTGGCGGCGATTCCACATCGCGCCACCTCTGATATCCTTCGAAAAGGACGAAAAATTGGCGTTAGAACCGCGGCGGACGCGGAGCGCCACCTGCACCGCCGGCGGCGCCAGCAGCGACCGGGCGCGGCGTCATCGGCAGCAGGCCTTCGCGCTGGGCGCGCTTGCGGGCCAGCTTGCGGGCGCGGCGGACAGCTTCAGCCTTTTCACGGGCGCGCTTCTCGGACGGCTTCTCGTAGTGACCGCGCATCTTCATTTCGCGGAAAATGCCTTCGCGCTGCATCTTCTTCTTGAGAGCGCGAAGCGCCTGATCAACGTTATTGTCGCGGACGAGTACCTGCACGGGCAATCCTGTCTTTCGGGTTTGATATCAACAGGCAAGCGGCCATAGCCACTAGCCTCCGCGGCGGTTTACACCACGAATTGGGGCGGCTGATACCAGAATCATGCCGCGCTGTCCACAGCGGAAATGATTTTGCGGGGCCAGCCGCCGTCTGTTTGCCCTTGGACAAGTGTGCCACTTGCCCTTGAGATAAGGAGCCGACTAGGCCCTCGCGAGGTGCAGCAGCTCGAAATCCTCGAAGAACTCGCCGTAGTCGCAGGTGATCTCCTCGCCCACGGCGATGTCGCGGGTCGCCGTGGCTCCGCCATATTGCGAAAAATCCGTATTCGGATTGCTGGAATGGTTCATGAAGCGGCCATTGTCGACTTCATAGACCATGAAACCCGGCCGGTCCGGGCTCGGATAGGCATAGCGGTCGAGCAGTTCTCTGAGATGCGGGGGTGCCGTCTCGTATTTGTCCATGGGGATCAGCCGGTCGAAATCCGGATCGAGCCGCCAGATCGAAGCGCCTTTCCTGATCGGCTCCGCGGCGAACACGCCGACGCCTTCGATCGCACTCGCAGTCACATAGGTTCTGATCAGCATCATGGTTCCAGACCCGCTTTTGGACAGAAACGGAATCGCCAAATCGCGGCGAGAAATCAAGACCGGACGTCTGCCTGGCGGCTATGAACATGCATCCGGCCGCGAAAAGCCTTCACGTCCGATTGATCGACACGCCGCCATCGGCAAACAGAGCCGCTCCGGTGGTGAAGCTCGAGGCGTCGGAGGCGAGATAGAGCGCGGAACGGGCAATCTCCTCCGGCATTGCGATACGCTTCAAAGCATGCAGGCCTTCGACGAAGGCTCTTGATTCCGGGGTCTTGAAGGTTGCCGCCGGCGTGTCTGTGCCGCCGGGCAGCAGCGCGTTGACCCGCACGCCTTTCGGGCCGTATTCGGCGGCAAGCACCTGTGTCAGTCCGATCAGGCCGGCCTTGCTCGCGGCATAGCTTGTCATGCCCGGCATGCCGACTGTGTGGCCGACGAAGGTGGAAGTGAAGATCAGCGAACCACCGCCACGCTCGATCATTGCCGGCAC
>NZ_RZPQ01000445.1:0-4908 GCF_003999135.1 Mesorhizobium sp. M7A.F.Ca.CA.004.06.1.1
AGAGGCCGAAATGCTCGCGGCCGCAATTCGCTGGCGGAACCAATCGAAGGTGCGCCCGATGCCTTCCTGATAGCTCGTCCTCGCTTCCCAGCCAGGAAGGACATGCCTCGCCAAAGTCAGGTCCGGACACCGATTTGTCGGATCCTGGGGAGCTGGAGGGTGGTGCTCGATGCGGCTGCCGGGGACAAGCGATCTTACGAATTCCGCGATGCGCAGGACCGAAACCTCGTGGTCGTTGCCAATGTTCAGAGGACCGCGATGCGAGATGCCGTCGCGCCAGAAGTAACGTTCCAGCCCCTCGACGATATCGTCGACATAACCCCAACTGCGCGATTGGGAGCCGTCGCCATAAACCGTCAGAACCCCGGTTGTCAGTGCCTGGATGGCAAAATTCGAGACGGCGCGTCCGTCGTCGATGCGGGTTCGTGGCCCATATGTGTTGAATATCCTGACGACGCGAATGTCGAGCCCGCCGACCCGCTGCTGCTCGAACAGCAATGCCTCTGTGCAGCGCTTGCTTTCATCATAGGAAGCCCTGGGACCGGTGCAGTCCACCGATCCCCTGTAACTCTCGGGTTGCGGTGAAACCAGGGGGTCGCCGTAGACTTCCGAGGTCGAGGCGAAGCAGAAGCGACCGCCGGGCTTGAGCAGCGTCAGGAGATTGAGCGCGCCGCCGATATTGGCCTTGATCGTGCGTACCGGCTCGCGCATGTACCAAAGCGGCGACGCCGGCGACGCGAGATGGATGATCTCATCGAAGCCCTGAAGGGATGAAAAGCTTTCGGCGTCGGCAATCTGCAGATCGAAACGCGGATCGGCGACATGCGCGATGTTGTCTCGCGTCCCGGTCCAAAGATTGTCGACGACGACCAGCTTTTCCAGATCGCTTCGCCGCAACAGACGGTCGACCAGATGCGAGCCCAGGAAACCGCAGCCGCCAGAGATCAACACGCTGCGTGACATGGAAAACCCCCGCTCCAGACACCGGCCAGTCAACGAGCCCAGGGCTTGTTTCCCAACAACAGCGGATGCGAGCTACCCAAAAGCCTTTCCGCCAATCGATGCACCCATCTACACCGCCAAGCGCCGCGAGTGCAAACAGCAAGCCTTCACGAGTGGAACGTGCGGCGGCCGACCGGCCTCTGCTTTTAAGGAGAGAAACTGCCGCGCGATGTCGCGCATCGAAGCGACCGCCGATGCTGCCCGTCATCGCGAGGATGATCAGGACATTTCAGGCCTACAGCGCCCTTTGCGGGCATGGCGCCCCGGCTGCATCACCACAGCGCGACGCCGTGGGCTGCGGCCGGAAGCTCGTCTCTTCGGACTGGCGCACCAGTTCGGCAAAGAGCAGCGCGAAGCTTCCCAGCATCAGGAAGACGATGATCAGGCGTGTTACCGGCAATATGTCGGCCTCGACTGGCTAGCCCCCACGCCACCCATCCACTGCCGGCTAACATGACCGATCCGGCTTTACGAGACTTTAAGGCCCGTCTTAACCATCACATTCGCGTAGCCTTTGACATGATACGCGAACGGCATGCCCGCATCCGCCGACCGGCATGGCCGTATCATCCGGGATGGCGTTGCCATCCGGGATGGTACCTCCCTTTGCAGACGTACCCCGCCCATGCTACCCCGGCGCTGGCGCGGCCCAGCAACCGGCCGCTGCCAATCGGTCGTCATCGGGGAGCCATGAGCAAAGCCGCCAGCCGCATCGCCTTCGTCTCGTCCGACACCGCTGACGCCAAGACGGCGCTGGAAAGCCTGTCGGTGCGCTATGGCCAGTCTTCCGTCGAGGAGGCCGGGATCGTCGTTGCGCTTGGGGGTGACGGGTTCCTGCTGCAGACCCTGCGCGACACGATGGGGACCGGCAAGAAGGTCTACGGCATGAACCGTGGCACCATCGGCTTCCTGATGAACGAGTATCGTTCCGGTGGCCTCACCGAGCGTCTCGAGGCCGCCGTCGCCGAAACGATCCGCCCGCTGGAGATGCTGGCCGTGACCTCGGAAGGCGAAACGATTTCAGCACTGGCGATCAACGAGGTGGCGCTGTGGCGCCAGTCGTACCAGACGGCCAAGATCCGCATCACCGTCGACGAACAGGTCCGGCTTGAGGAACTGAACTGCGACGGCGTCATGATCGCAACCCCGGCCGGGTCCACCGCCTACAATCTTTCGGCGCATGGACCGATCCTGCCGCTCGACGCGCCGCTGCTGGCGCTGACCCCGGTCAGCCCGTTTCGCCCGCGCCGCTGGCGCGGCGCGCTGCTCTCCAACAAGGCGACCGTGCGCTTCGACATCCGCGAGCCGGAAAAGCGGCCGGTAAACGCCGCCGCCGACCATACCGAGGTCAAGGCCGTGACCTCGGTGACGGTGCGAGAATCACCAACGGCGACAGCAACGTTGCTGTTCGATCCCAATCATTCCTGGAACGAGCGTATTCTCGCCGAACAGTTCCGCTATTGAGCCGGCGCTGCGACCGACAGGTCGATTAAGCATCCCGATTAAGGTTACAACTTCACAATCGTGCCATTGCTGCCCGTTTCTGTTGACAAATCGAGGGCTTGCTCCTAATTGCAATACCAATCTTGCAGGCGCGTGGCGCTTGCCGCGACAGACGCCATTAGACGCCGTTGCGCTTCCCCGAACCAGCCAAAGACAACAACACTTGTCCTCAGACACCACGACCGCTCCAGAAGCGTTGACCTTTTCAGACCTCGGCCTGTCGCCGAAGGTCCTTTCCGCAGTCACCGACGCCGGCTACACCGAGCCGACGCCGATCCAGGCGGGCGCCATTCCGCATGCCCTGCTGGGCAAGGACGTGCTGGGCATTGCCCAGACCGGCACCGGCAAGACGGCCTCCTTCGTGTTGCCGATGCTCACAAGGCTGGAAAAGGGCCGCGCCCGCGCTCGCATGCCGCGCACGCTCATTCTGGAGCCGACGCGCGAGCTCGCCGCTCAGGTCGAGGAAAACTTCGTCAAATACGGCAAGAACCACAAGCTCAACATCGCGCTTCTGATCGGCGGCGTGTCGTTCGACGAACAGGACAAGAAGCTGGAGCGTGGCGCCGACGTGCTGATCGCGACGCCCGGCCGTCTGCTCGATCACCGCGAGCGCGGCAAGCTGTTGCTCAACGGCGTCGAGATCCTCGTCATCGATGAAGCGGACCGCATGCTCGACATGGGCTTCATTCCCGACATCGAGCGCATCTGCGAAATGATCCCGTTCACCAGGCAGACGCTGTTCTTTTCGGCGACGATGCCGCCCGAAATCACCAAGCTCACCGAAAAGTTCCTGCACGCGCCGGTCCGCGTCGAGGTTTCGAAGGCAGCATCCGCCGCCACCAACATCATCCAGCGGCTGGTCAAATCAGGCTCCAAGCCATGGGACAAGCGCGAGACGCTGCGCAATTTGATCAAGGCCGAAGACGCAGAACTGAAGAACGCCATCATCTTCTGCAACCGCAAGGTCGAAGTGTCGGAGCTGTTCCGCTCGCTGCTGAAGCATGATTTCGACGCCGGTGCGCTGCATGGCGACATGGACCAGCGCGCGCGCATGCAGATGCTGGCCAATTTCCGCGACGGCAAGCTGCGCTACCTCGTCGCTTCCGACGTTGCCGCGCGCGGCCTCGACATTCCCGATGTCAGCCATGTCTTCAACTATGACGTGCCGATCCACGCCGAGGACTATGTCCACCGTATCGGCCGCACCGGGCGCGCCGGACGCTCCGGAAAATCCTTCACCATCGCGACCAAATCTGACACCAAATACATCGATGCCATCGAACGTCTGATCGGCAACAAGATCGAGTGGCATGACGGCGACTTGTCGACGGTGGTTGCCAGCGAAGGCGAGGACGATGCTCCGCGCCGTGGCAAGGGCGCGCCGCGCCGTGCCGGCCGCAAGGACGACGACCGCGGCAGGGAAAAGAGCGGCGAGCGCAAACCGCGCGAACGCCACGCCAAGCGCAGCGAAGATGCCGCACCGGAAACAGTCCGCGAGGATCAGCCGGTGGCCGAGGCCGCAGCCGCCGACATCGGCGAACGGCGTTCGCGCAAGGAAGCGATCCGTTCGGAAAACACCGAGCGCAAATCATCCGATCGCAATGAACAGCGCGCACCCGAACGCGGCGACACCCGGCCACAGCGTGACAACAGCCGCCCTGCCCGCCAACGCCACCAGGAAGACAATGATTCCACCGTTGGCTTCGGCGACGACATGCCGGCCTTCATGCGGATCGTCGCCAAGGTCTGATCCCGACCGCTTCGAAGGCGAGCCGGCCACTCGGCTGCCTTCTCGGCAAAGCTCTTTCAGCCTGGCTCGCCCGTTACATCGGCCCAGGCATCATCTTGGTCGGTTTTTCCAGCATCGGAAACTCGGCCTTGTTGCATTTCACGTTCGCGTTCGTCGGACTGAACATGCCGTTCGGGTTGTCCCCGAGCCAGGCATGAAGGTCGTAATGGACGAACTCCTTCGGGATGAGAGGGTAGTGCCCCTCCATAGGTCCCATGAAGGTTTGGCCAAACAGCTTGGGCGGCTCCTTGGTGTCCGGCGTCAGCGGCACCAGCCATTCCACTCCGACCAACTTCAGGCCTTCCTTGGTCGGCTCGTAGATCAGCACGTTCGGCCTCATCGGATCAAGCTTCTGGCCGACACTCGGGACATTGACGAAGTGGATGCCCATGGCGCCCTTCGGGTAGTCCATCGCGCCCGGTATCTTTTCTCCGCTGTAGTGGACGCAGCCGACGGTCGACAGATAGAGGTCGCGGACGGCAGCGGTGTAATCCTCATATTTGGCGAGCGACTTCTTCAAGGCTTCGATGTCGGCCTTGTTGGCGTCCTCGGCGCGAGCCGAAGCAACGTTCAGCCACGCGCCTACCAAACCTGTCAAAACGAGGACGCCGCAG
>NZ_RZPQ01000446.1:0-4902 GCF_003999135.1 Mesorhizobium sp. M7A.F.Ca.CA.004.06.1.1
GCAATCCTGAAAGAACAGACCGCCATTGGCGACCAGATGGGCCGCGAGGTGCCGCAGATGCTGGCCAACCCCGACATCAGCGAAACGCAGGTGAGGACGCTCTTTTCCGCCCTGGAGAAACAAGCCGAGTTCGTCGAGAAGCTGCGTATGGCGCTGGAAAAGTTCGGCCATGATTTCTCGATCATCAAGGCCGCGGAACGGCTGGAGGAGCGCTATGCCGACCTTGCCGCATCGGTGGCGGAAAAACTGAAAGCGATGCGCCGTCGGTGAATGCCTCGACCCTGCCTTTGCCCATGGATCCACCTTTGCCCGCGGTGATTGTCGAAAGACAGTAAACGTCAGCGGGTGTTGAAGAGCAATAGGCGGCAACCGGGAAATTCCTCAACCATGTCCAAGAAAAATCCGGCATCAGTCCCGCTGGCCAGAACGGTTACGCCGCCCACCTGTTGACTTTTCTTGGCTTGGCCGCTCCCTCTTGCAGGGCAGTCTTGGCCGAAGCAGATGAACGGCCGGATTCGAATGGAGGGACTGATGAGATTGCGTTTTCTGCTTGTGTTCGCGACCATAATGGCCGCGGTCTTCGGGACGTCCGCCGCAGCCTTCGCTTACAGCGCCCACACCACGACCAATCTTAATGTCCGTAGCGGGCCGGGAGCGGGATATGCCAGGGTCGGAACGCTGCCCGGCGGCTTCAGGGTCAATGTCACCGGCTGCCAGCCGGGCTGGTGCAGAATCCATGGCGGCGGCGTGAGCGGCTGGGCCAGCTCCGGCTATCTCGAACGCTCCCAAATCGTTCGCCCGCCAATCATCATCGTGCGTCCGCCGCATCGGCCGCCACACTGGCACAAGCCGCACCGTCCTCCGCACCATCGGCCGCACAGGCCACGTCCCGGCAAGTGCAAGATCGCGCCCGGCTTCTCCTGCAAATAGGTTCATTTGCGCCGGGTCTGGCGTGACGGGCAGTGCGGCAAATCAATTGCGGCCCTGCCGCCATGTCCATGGCCTGACGGGTACTTCAGCCGTTCGGTGTTTCAGGCGAAAGATGCGCGCGTCCGCGTGGCACGCCAAGACCGGTGTCCGGCGGCTCGCCGGCTGCCGGTCTGTTCTCGATCATGTGCGTGGTGCGCCAGCGGCCGAAACGGTAGTAGGCCGCCGCCAGTACAAGCGAGCTGATCGAACCCACCGGGAAACTCCACCACAGCGCTTCCTCGCCGATCACGCCACGCATGAAATAGGCGAAGCCGGTGCGCACGACCAGCACCGAAATGACCAGGATGATCAACGGCGGCATCACGGCACCCGTGGCTCGTACGGTGGCAAACAGCACGATGGTTATGCCGAACAGAATGAACGACCACGAGGCGACATTGTTAATGTGGACGGCGATGTCGATCGCCGCGCTGTCGCTGCTCAGGAACAGGCTCAGCACCGAACGGTCGAAAACCGACAGCACTGCAACCAGTGCGCCGGTCAGGACCAGGTTGAAGCCGACACCGGAGGCGGCGATGCGGCCGATCCGGTCCCAGCGCCCGGCGCCGACATTTTGCGCCGCCATCGAGGACACCGCGGCGCCGATGGCGAGCGCCGGCATCTGGATATAGGTCCACAGCTGGGCGGCGATGCCGTAGGCGGCGGCGACCTGTGAGCCGTAGGAATTGACGATGCCCATCACCGTCAGTGCCGCCGCCGAAATGACGATCATCTGCAGACCCATCGGCACGCCCTTGACGACGACGATGCGAAGCAAGGTGGGATCGGGCCGCAGCAGGGCGAGGTTGGCGCCGGCCAGCCGCAGCGGATGCCTGCGCACATAGAGCACGATCAGGATGGCGATCACGCTTACCGTCTGGCCGATCAGCGTGGACGTGGCGGAGCCCGCGATGCCGAGTTCGGGAAACGGTCCGATGCCGCGGATGAGCAATTGGTTGAGCACGATGTCGAGGACGACGGCCAGAGCCATGAAGAAGAAGGGCGTGCGTGAATCGCCGGCACCGCGCAGCACGGTCATGACGAAGGACAGAAGGTTCATCATCGGCACGGCGACGAAGATGATGCGCAGATAGGAGCGGGCGAGCGGCAAGGCATCGGCCGGTGTGCCGAGCGTGTTGAGAATGGCGTCGACCCAGATCCAGCCGCAGACCGCGAGGATAACAGAAACGAGGAAGAAGAACGTCGCGCTGGTGCCGACGATGCGGCGCGCCTCGGGCAGGTCGCGGGCACCGACCGACTGGGCCACCAGGATGGTGGCCGCCATGCCGATGCCGAACACGGTGCCGAGGATCAGGAACAGGACGAGGTTGGCGTTGGAGGTGGCGGTCAACGCCGATTCGCCGAGGAAACGGCCGACCCAGACGGCGTTGATCGAACCGTTGAGCGACTGGAGCACGTTGGAGCCGAGCACCGGCAGGGCGAACAGCAGAAGCGTGCGCGGGATCGGGCCGCTGGTCAGGTCGCCGGTGCGCCGGCGCGGGGGATTTTTTTCGTCCATGGCGGGCAGCTCGGCGAAGGTTCGTTTCAAGTCGCGTGCGCGATGATTGCCGATTCAACGGGACAGGTCATGCCGTGATCTAATCATGTTCTCAAAGCTTCCGGAATGGGATATTGATCCTCGATGCGTGGGGCCGCATTCCTACAGTTCTTGGATAAGCCGGGGGGGTCATGTCCGATATTCCGCTATTTTTTGAGCGCCTGAACAGGCGCGCGTTCCTCGGTGCATCCGCCTTGGGTGCCCTGGCTCTTTCGGCGTGCACCACAACAGACATGGCGCCGCCGCCGCCGGTTGCAGCACCGCCGAGCGATCCGGCTTTCGGCGATGCCGCGAGCATGTATGCGGCGCGTGTCGACGAGGGCTATCAACTGCCGGCAATCCCGGTCGCCAAGGTCGATCCGAAGTTCGTGCGCCAGATCGTGACTGACCCGACCGGAGAGAAACCCGGCACGATTGTCGTCGATACGTCTGAGCACTTCCTCTATCTGGTGCGCGACGGCGGCACAGCTATCCGCTATGGCGTCAGCCTTGGCAAAGCCGGTTTCGGATGGACCGGCAGCGCCGTGGTCCAGGCGAGGAAGAAGTGGCCGGTCTGGACGCCGCCACCGGAAATGATCCAGCGCCGGCCGGAATTGGCGAAATACAAGGACGGCATGCCGCCCGGCCCGCAGAGCCCGCTGGGCGCCCGCGCGCTGTATCTGTTCCGCGATGGCAAGGACACGATGTACCGACTGCACGGCACGCCGGAGTGGGATTCCATCGGCAAGAACGCATCGTCGGGCTGTGTGCGCTTCATGAACCAGGACATCATTGACCTTTACAGCCGCGTCAACGGCCCCGCCCAGGTCTTCGTGCGTCCCAACCTGTCGGCTGCCGGCAAGATCATGGCCGTGTCGAGCAGAACCGCCGAGCCGATCGACGCGGGCGTGCCGAGGGACGCGGAGATGTTGCAGTAAGTCTGCACGAATTGTGGACTGCGGCGAAGCAGCTCACCATTCGACAAACACCGACGTGCGGTCAGTACACTACCCCTCCAAGACCGAACCTTTCCGAGGGAGGATAAGCTATCTTGCTCCAAAGAGCCGGCTGCATTCCTCAATGGGATGGAGGCGGAGAGATCAGCTTCGAGTTTGCAGCAGCATCGGCATCTCCGCTGTGCTCAAATGTCAGTCCGCTCGGGCCGATCTGCAGCCGGTATCCCGACATCGCGGCAATAACCACGAGGGTGATCACCGCGAGAACCATCATAAGTTTATTCGGATCCAGCTTGCTCATCTTGTGTCACCGTCAAGGGATTCGAACCACCAGGGAGTGCGCTGAACAAACGTTTCGTCTTCGGCCATATAGTTGTGATCGAACGCTCGAATGGCCGCGCTGAGAGCCTGTGAACGGCTCACTTTGAATCTTCGCGCGCTTTTCTCGATGAGCTCGATCTCGTGTGCCGAGAGCCGAAAGGATACGATTTTCTTCGTCATGCCTGAGACCATAGACTGTGTTGGTTAATCATTTCCTAATTTCGTATTACGCCGCCGTTAGCGCTTGAGAGAGCTCGTGGATGTCCCAGGTTTGATGATACCTCAATCCAGCTCAGCTAGATTGGAACTAAAAAGGTATCTCGTCGTCCAAAGGCTTCTTGTCGTTTTCGGTCGACGCGTCCGAGAGCGGCTTTGTTGGGACAAAGATGTCATTGGCCTTAGTCGTGATCCGGTCGCCCTGGCCGGAATGGGCTACAATCACGCGACAGATAGTGACCAGCTCGTACGGGGTCCGGCTGGAGATGAACATTTCACCGTGATCACCATCCCACGTCGGAACTTGAGTCCGGGCGGTGTAGGTGCCCGCATAAAAAGCGATTCCCCATCCTTCGAGTTGTCTGAGCTGCTCGCCTACCTCCACTGCCGCCTTCAATCTTTCCGACAGCGGAAATGACAGTCGCTGATGCGGCCGTTCCCAAGGCTGAGGCATAAGCGACTCGAGCTTCGTGATGACCGCTGACAGGGCCTCGATGTTCTCTGATGTCGGCTCAGCTTCGCACGAGATCGTTCCCTCATAGCTGTCACGCACAATATTCATCAACATCATGCCGGACCTGATCCGATTTAGTACCACAAGGCTCTTTGCGTCGAGATTGTCGATGTCTTCGTGGCGGGCGCCGTTGACGATAATGTTGGCGACAAGCACGCCCAGTGCAGCAGCCAGGCTCGACAGAGTCTCCATCTGCAGCCGTGTTCCTTGCTCGGCACGCTGGACGGTACGTCTGTCGACTCGGCTCATAGCGGCCAGCTTGTCCTGGGTCATGCCGGCCGCTTCCCGCAGTTCCCTGATTTTGGCGCCGTTCGACATCGTCATTTGCTTTTCCATGTCGCTACTATCTCATTCATCGAGCGACAGTGCTACGCCATGGTAGCGACAGG